>JAKQBU010000001.1 GCA_029573975.1 Planctomycetota bacterium | reverse complement strand
GTGCACGATGATGCAACCCCGAAAGATAAAAAGCGGGCGAGCGGATTCGAACCGCCGACGTCCAGCTTGGGAAGCTGGCATTCTACCACTGAATTACGCCCGCAACTCATTCATTCGCAATACATTACAGAGGCAACAGTCGCCTCCTGGCCGTAATTCCACCAGAAATTATAGCGGGAACGATTTGCCTTTCAAGGATTAAGTTGCGGCAGCCTTACGATATTTTTCGAGAATGGCTGGGATAAGGTCTGGCTTGACGGAGGCATGAACGTCCTCATTGATGGTCAGGACCGGCGCCAGGCCGCAGGTACCCAGGCAGCGGGCCACCTGAAGGGTGAAGAGGCCGTCCTGGCTGGTTTCGCCGACATCAATGCCCAGCTCTTCCTTGAGCTTTTCGACAATGGCTGGCGCCCCCTTGACATAGCAGGCAGTGCCGAGGCAGATATTGATGACAAATTTCCCGCGCGGCTGCAGGCGGAAAAAATGATAAAAACTGGCAACTCCGGTAACCTTGGTCACCGGTATCTGCATAAGCTGGGCGACAGCATCCATTTGCGGCCGGTCCAGAAAGCCGAAATGTTCCTGGACTTTATGAAGGACGGCAATCAACTGGCTGTCGGAATGGGGACCGCGGCGGCATTGTTCAATAAAATCAACAATCGCTGGGGTCAGCGCGGCACGGGATTTGGCTTCAACTTCCGGCCAATTGTCGGTTTTTGGAATTTCTACATGCGTCATTTGATACCTCGTGGAAGTTTGGCGGCATACTGGGTATGGAGAAGCTCATGGGCTTTATGGCCGCCGGGTGTACCGAGAAAGTCCTGGTAAAGTTGCTGGATGGCGGGATTCTCGTGGGATCGCCGCAGGCTTTTTTCACCGTCAATCCGATAGAGAGCGGAGGCTCTCAGCCGCAGCAGGCCGGGATCAAGAACCTTGGTCCCGCGGGGGGGGTAAGGCTGGCCGCCGCCGCCGATACAGCCGCCGGGACAGGCCATGATTTCGATAATGTGAAACTGTTTTTCGCGGCGAACGACCTTGTCCAGCAGTTCTTTGGCATTTTGCAGGCCGTTGGCGACGCCGATATTCAGGGTGTGGGAGCCAAGCTGGAGGGTAATTTCCCGAAGCCCCTCGACCGCCCGGACCTCTTTAAATTCGAGCTGTTCGACCTTCTGGCCAGAAAGCTTTTCGGCAGCCGTCCGCAGGGCCGCCTCCATGACGCCGCCGGTGGTTCCGAAAATATCCCCGGCGCCGGAGGCGATGCCCAGGGGGCTGTCGAACTCATCCTTGGGAAAGCTGGAAAATTCGATATCCGCCTGGGTCCAGTACTGGATACCGTAACACTGTATCATCCAGATTAACTCGCGGGTGGTCAGCACCGCATCTGTATAGGGAGTGCCATCCGCCATGCAATGTTCCGGGCGCAGGGCTTCGTATTTTTTGGCGACGCAGGGCATGACCGCCACCACGAAAATATCATGCGGGTCGCGGTTGATTTTCTGGGCATAATAGGTCTTCAGCAGAACGCTGGTCATGCCCATCGGCGAACGGCAGGAAGAGGCGTGGGGGATCAGCTCCGGATAAAATTTCTCCATAAAATTAATCCAGCCGGGCGAACAGGAAGTAATCATCGGTAGGGGACCGCCCTGTTCCAGTCGCTGGAGAAATTCGTGCGATTCTTCGATAATCGTCAGGTCCGCGCCGAAATCGGTATCAAAAACCCCGTCAAATCCCAGCCGGCGCAAGGCCGCAATCATTTTACTGGTGCTGGGGG
>JAKQBU010000583.1 GCA_029573975.1 Planctomycetota bacterium | reverse complement strand
TGCTGACTGAGCCGCCCCGCTGGCTCATGCCGTGAATCTCGCTTTTTTTGACATCGAAACCGCAGCGGAAAACCACCTCCGCCAGGATATCCGAGGCCTTGAGCACCCCCTGGCCGCCCAGCCCCGCAAACACTACATTGGTTACTTTTTCACCCATAAACTCTTACTCTTTCCCGGTTTTGGTGTATTCCTTGATTTTTTTGGCCGCCAGCAGACAGGGGCTGCGCACGATAATGACCGTCGGTTCGTTTTGCCCCAGGCTCTGCAAAATCGTATCCTGTATCGCCGCCGCGCCTTTCCGCGGGTCCAGCACGAACACCCGCTCGATCCCCAGCGCCCGCGCCAGATTTTCAAAATGCAATTGGCTGGTGGCTTGATGGTCGAGGGTTCGCCCCGTGCCGGGATGCTCCTGCAGGCCGGTCATGGCGGTGGTGCCGTTGTCCAGGATCAGAACCACATGCCCGGTGGGGGGGCGGTTATACCCCATTTCCACCAGCCCGGTAATGCCGCTGTGCACAAAAGTACTGTCACCGATTACGCTGACCACTTTCCGGGCCTGTTCCTCCGGCAGGACATGCCGCATCCCCAGCCCCACCCCGATGCTGGCCCCCATGCAGACGCAGGAGTCCATCGCCTCAAAGGGCGGCAGAACCCCCAGCGTATAACAGCCGATATCGCCCGAAACGAAACAGTGGTTGTCCCGCAGAATTTCAAAAACGGTACGATGCGGACATCCCTGGCATAACTGCGGGGGGGTGCCGCGGGGCGGTACCTCTTCCGGGGTAGTGTCGCCGTCCAGAATCCGCCGGACCCGCAGAACATTCAATTCGCCGAACCGGAACATCTCCGGCTTGCCTTCCACCGGCAACCCCGCCGCCCGGATGGACTCCACCAGATAGGGATCGCCTTCCTCAATGACCACGCAGCAATCCACGCTTTCCACAAAAGTCCGGATTTTTTTCAGCGGCAGCGGATACGTCATCGCCAGCTTCAACACGGTGGCCGTAGGGGCCGCCTCCCGCACATGGGCATAGCAGATCCCGGAGGTGATGATTCCCAAAAACGAATCCCCCGGAATAATCTCGTTTAGCGGGGATTCCTCATTCCACTGGGTAATCTCCGCCAGCTTCTTCCGCAGCCGCCGGTGCGCCGGCCGGGCATAGGCCGGGATCATGACCCGCCCCGGTATATCGTGCTCGAACCGGGCGGCAGGGGGGGGCGTGGCGTTGATCTCAGGCCGGACCACCGTTTTGGAATGGCACACCCGCGTGGTCATCCGCAAAATCACCGGAAGATGCCATTTTTCCGAAATTTCAAATGCCGTTTTAGTAAAATCGTAGGCCTCCTGCGAATCGGACGGCTCCAGCATCGGGATCCCAGCCGCCCGGGCGTAATGGCGGTTGTCCTGTTCGTTCTGGCTGGACGCCATCCCCGGATCATCCGCCGAAATGATAACCAGCCCGCCGGCCACCCCCGTATAGGCCGCGGTAAACAGCGGGTCCGCCGCCACATTCAGGCCCACATGTTTCATCGTTACCAGCGACCGGGCATTCGAGAAGGATACCCCCAAACCCACCTCCAGGGCTACTTTCTCATTAGGCGCCCATTGGGCTTTACCGCCCAGTTCGGAAAAACTTTCCAGGATTTCCGTAGAGGGTGTGCCCGGATAACCGGTTTCCAGGGCCACTCCCATATGTTTGGCCGCCAGGGCTACCGCTTCATCCCCGCTCAGAAATAACTTGTTCGACTGGTCCATTTACTTCCTTCAAATTTTC
>JAKQBU010000570.1 GCA_029573975.1 Planctomycetota bacterium | reverse complement strand
GCGCAGGTAATCACCCAGCCGGAACTGCGGGCGAATCTGCAGCAATGGGCGGGGGAACTGAACCGGCAGCAGTTTTTAGCGCGGGCGGAAATGGCCGTGGCCAAAGAGGTGCGGGATCAGATTTTTGATCTGCTGTTGTATCAACATGCGATGAAGGATCTGGAAAAACATGATGATTTTGAAAAAGTAATTGAAAAGGAGCTTGCGGAAGCGAGGAAGCGGCTGATCGGATCCTATAACGGCATTGAGGCCCAGGCGCAGGAGGAACTGGCCAAAAAGGGTTCCAGCCTCGAAAAAGAGCTGGAGGCGATCAAACGCCGCATGGTGGTCCAGAGTTATCGCGAAACCTATTTTATGCCGACACAGGACATTACGCGCGGGCAGATGATGCAGTATTACCGCCGGAATCTGGAAGAGCGGTTTCAACAGAAGGCGGAGATTCAGTTTCAGATGATTGAAATTCTGGCAGCCAGGTTCCTGGATGAAACGGAGCGGACCAGTCCCAGCGCCGAGCAAAAAGCCGCCGCGAAAGAAAAAGCCCGCCAGGCGGCGGCGGAAGCGTGGGCGAAGCTGCAAAGCGGTACCGATTTTGCGGAAGTGGTCAAAGAGTATTCGCAGGGCTTTCGCAAAGACAGTGATGGTTTATGGCGGCCGATTCAGCCGGATGCGCTGCAGGACCAGTACAAGCCGGTGGCTCAGGCACTGGCGGGCCGGGCGGCCGGGGAGCTGAGCGGGATCCTGGAAGGGGAGGACCGGTTTTTCATTGCCAAGCTGGTTTCCTATCAGGCGGCCCGGACGATTCCGTTTTCGGAGGCACAATATACGATTGCGGAAGAAATTCGCAAGGAACAGTGGACCCGGCATATCGGCAAGCTGTATATGGATTTGCTGGCGAAAGCCACGCTGGGGGATATCGAAAAATTCGTGAGAGAGTCCTGCATCTCGGCCTATGATCTGCTGAAGGCGCAGAAGAAGTAAACCGGCGGGTAGAAAGGTACCATGAACAACAACAATCTCTGGGCGCCCTGGCGGATCGGGTATTTGAAGTCGCTGGGGGAAAAAGAAAAAAACCCGGCGGGCAGCGGCTGTTTTCTGTGCGATTACTGGGCCCATCCCCGGCAGGATGCGGAGAATCTGGTTTTGTGGCGTACCGGCCGGTGCCTGGCGCTTTTCAACCGGTTTCCTTATACCGGGGGGCATCTGCTGATTGCCCCGGCGGAGCATATCCGTTCGATGGAGGAGATGGGGGAGCAGACGATGCTGGAGATGATGCAGTTAGCACGGGACGCGCAAAAAGTGCTTACGGAGGCGATTCATCCGCAGGGGTTCAATATCGGGATCAATATCCAGCGGTGTGCCGGGGCAGGCCTGCCGGACCATATTCATATGCATCTGGTGCCGCGCTGGGAAGGAGACACGAATTTCATGGCGGTGACGGGCCAGGTGCGGGTCATCAGCCAGGCCCTGGAGGAGCTGTACGGCCAGTTGCGGGAGATTTCGCAAAAGCTGGATTTGCCGAACGTTGCCGCGGCGAAGCCTTGAATCCGGCTTGCAGCCCGGCTTTTTCCGCTTCTGCGGCGGTCAGGAGAGGAAATAAG
>JAKQBU010000564.1 GCA_029573975.1 Planctomycetota bacterium | reverse complement strand
GCTACCCTACCCGTCCTCGGCGGCTTTGTCCTGGCCCTGCTCAAAAAGATCGGCTGGGAAAGTTGGGAGGAAAAAGTTCTGGCCAACCAGGACTTCGCCGCCGTCACCGGTGCCACCGTCAAGGCCTTTACCTTCTCCAGCCTGGAAAACCTCAAAAGCAAAATCCCCGCCGGCCAAATCGGTAATCTCAAACTCAGTAAAATGATCCTCGGCGGCAACCTCATCGGCGGCTGGGCACATGCCCGCGACCTCATCTATGTCTCCCAACTGGTCAAATCCTACCACACCAAAGAAAAAATCTTTGAAACCTTCCAACTGGCCGAAAAATGCGGCATCAACTGCTTCATCACCAACCCCATCCTCTCCCAGGTCATCAACGATTACTGGCGCAGAAAACTCGGCGCCATCCAGTTCATCTCCGACTGCGCCTACAACGGCGATGTCATCACCGGCATCAAAATGTCCATCGACGGCGGTGCCGCCTCCTGCTATGTCCAGGGCGGGATCGCCGATTATCTGGCCCAACAGGGGAAAATCGAGGAAATCGCCAAGGCGTACGAACTCATCAAGCAAAACCGCCTGCCCGCTGGCATCGGCGCCCATTCGCTCGACACCGTCAAGGCCTGTGTGGACTTCGGCCTCAAACCCGACTACTGGATGAAGACCCTCCACCACACCAACTACTGGTCCGCCCGCCCCGGCGGCCCCGAATTCGACAATATCTGGTGCACCAATCCCGACGAAACCATCGAATACATGAAAAACCTCCCCCAGCCCTGGATCGCCTTCAAAACCCTCGCCGCCGGTGCCATCTCCCCTGCCGAAGGTTTTGACTTCGCCTTCAAAAACGGCGCCGACTTCATCTGTGTCGGCATGTACGACTTCCAGATGGTCGATAACGTCAACCTCGCCCTCGACGCCCTAGCCGCCGCCCAACTACAGCAGCGCCCCCGCCCCTGGTACGCCTGATCGTGCTAAAGCCCATTGCGATATTTAACCAGGTGCACACCGACCGCGACCTTTGGAACGTAATTAACCGGCTGGGAATCTTTTACGTATTCTCCCCGGCAGGATGCTTCCTTTCACCAGCCCCGGTCGGCTTGTTCTTGCCCGTTTCCGCCATCTTGCCCAGATATTCCGGCAGTTCCACGCCCGCCATCCCGGCAATCTCCTGCAGCGGCGGCAGCACCTTGATCATACTGGACAAAAAATTCGACGTGGACGAACCGCCTTTTTCACCCCCGCCGGTATCCCACACCGTCACCTTATCGATCTTGAGGTTCTTGATGGCTTCCACCTGTTGCGTAACGATCTCTTCGATTTTCTCGATCATCAGCAGGGTAGCCGCCGCCCGGGCATCCCCGTTGCAGCTCTTCACCAGAGACTCATAACCGGCCGCCTTGCTCTCCAGCACCTGCCGCAAACCCTTGGCCTCCGCCTCATATTTGGCCAGCGTCGCATCCGCCTGCCCCTTGGCTTCCCGCCGCATTTTCTCCGCCCATGCGTCCGCCGCAATCTGCACTTTCTGCTTGTCAATCTCTTCCCGGACTACTTCTTGCGCTTTCAGCCGTTCCTGTTCCGCCAGGTACTGGGCCTTTTGAATCTCCACTTCCGCCTGCCGCCGGGCGACTTCTCCCTTTTGCAGGGCCGCCGCTTCT
>JAKQBU010000527.1 GCA_029573975.1 Planctomycetota bacterium | reverse complement strand
ATGAGAAAGATCTCGGTAAAGGGACCGAAAAAAAAGGACCTAAAATCAAAGCTTTCGATCCGGACCCAAGCTGGACCATCGTTCCGCCGAAATAAAAAATACCAGGAGCCGATTTCAGGAATTTTCCTTATTCATTACCCTCTGAAAAAATCCGCTGTTTAGCTTATAGTTTCTTGTAGAGCAGGACGGCGGTACCGGGCTGGGGTTCGATGGAGACGCGCAGGCCGGATTCCAGGAGGGTCTGGCCGGGCAGTTTTTGGGTGGTATTTTTGTCCAGGTCGGTGAATTCATAGACGGCCTGCGGGTCGAGGCCGTGGAGGGGCAGTTCGGCGGTGAAGGTGCGGCTATGGGGCCGGCGGAAGGCCAGGACGAAGCCTTCGCCTTTTTCGGGCAGGTCATATTGCCAGGCCATCCAGACGGTTTTATCAAGGCTATAGGGAGTGAGGGGGTAATAGTCCCCCAGATAATAATAGGAGGATACCTGCTGCCACTGGCTTTTGAGCCGCCGGGCCAGATCATAATCGAGGTCTTTATTGCGGACATCGTAAGCGGGTGTCAGATGGGCGCCGCTCATGCTCCAGAAATAGTAGGCGTCGATATGGACCTGGCCGGTGCCGAAGTAGGGAATCCAGAAGGCCATGCCGTAGCCCAGGCACTGGTTGCCCAGCGAGTCGGAAAGGTTGTAATCGCTGCGGAGAAACGGGACGGAACGACGCAGGGTTTCGACATCGTTGCGGCGGCCGCCGGAGGCGCAGGTATCGATGATTCGATTGGGATTGCGGCGGAGCAGTTCGTCCCAATAGGCCAGATAGCCTTCGATAAAACGAATTTCGGTGATGCCCTGACGATCGGGGGTGTCGCCATCCCACCAGAACCAGAGCGGATCGATATTGAAATCCTCGCGATAGACATCGATACCCTGTTCGGTGAGGAGCTGATCCACATGGTCCGTCACCCACTGCCGGGCCTGGGGATTACCCAGGTTCAGGAGCTTCCAGGGCCGGGACCACCAGGCTTCATCGGGCACATAACGGGAGCCTAAGAGCCATTCGGGACGATTGTCCCAGAGCCAGGAGCCTTCCGTGACGCGTTCCGGTTCGAACCACAGGATTGTGCCCACCCCCTTTGAGTGGGCATGGTCGGAAATCGCCCGGATGCCGTTGGGGAAGCGTTTGGGATCCACTTCCCAGGTGCCGGTATTGATCCACTCGGTATCCTTGCAGATATACCAGCCGGCGTCCATCCACCAGTAATCGGGCTTGAGACCCTCCTCGATGTAGCGGTCGATAAATAGCTTTTGATTTTCCTCGTTAGCGTTTTTCATTTCCTGGAACTGGAAGGAGCTGCAAGGGGTATAGGAGGGGGCAATCAGTTTGCCGCCGGGACGGGGCATATTATAGGCTACCATCCAGCGGCGCCAGATGTTCTGGGAGTGATAGTAATCGCCTTTCCAGAATTGCAGGACCATGCTGGGGCCGCGGACTTCTTCGCCGGGATGGAGCAGGAAATGGGTCTTTTCCTGGCCGGCTTTTACCTGAAGGCCATCGGCGGCGTCGCGGGTGAAGGAGGCGGACCACTGGCCGGGCCAGCCGATTACGATGATGAGGCCGGTGGAGGGTTCCTGTTCTTTGTAGTTTTTGCCCCAGACGATGCCCTGGATTTCGAACTCTTTGATGATTTTGCCCGGCATTTCCAGGTTGAAGTAGGAGAGGGTTTTGTTGGTGGGCCGGCCGCCAAAGGGTTTGAATGTCATTTCTTTGTTCGGGTCGAGTACCGTTTCAAAGGGCCGGTAATCGGTCTGGACGGCACTGCTGCCCTCGTGGTGATGGAGGAGGAACTCGTTTTCGGCGGGCCGCTGGAGGCGGAGGTCGAGGGCCTGAATATTTTCGAGAATGGGGGTGTCGGCCGAGCCGGTATTTTTGAAATGCAGGATATATTCGAGGGTGGGGAAATCGTGATAGCGGATCATTTCGCAGCGGACGACCAGACCGGTGGCCGGGTCGGTGCAGGTAATGATCCGCTGCACATTTTTATTCGCAAGGGCTTTCTCATGCTGCTCGATTTGCCAGGTCTGGATAAAATCCTTCGAGGACTTGCCGTCATACACAAAAGAAAAGGGCAGATGGACCGGTTGGCCGGGCGTCTGGCTGAGGTTCGTTTCCAGCCAGTTTTGAGCCAAGGCCATTTCTTCGGGTGAAACCTGAGCGGCCCAGGAAAGTTGATTCGTGGCAAATACAATACCGATAAAAAGCCCAATCCATAGTTTTTTCCGCATTGTTTGATTCTCCTAAAAAAAATTCAGTCTGGCGAGTACCTTTTATCCGAAATTCTCCATACCCAAAACCTGCTCAGGCAATCCAGGGAATGGTAATGAAGGCCGTTAGTTGGGAGAGCGGAGGGCGACCAGTTGTTTAACGCGTTTGCTCTCTTCGCCGATTTTGATAGTTTTTTGCCGGGGGGTGTCGGCGCCCAGGTAGTCGAAGGAGGCAATCAGCATATGATTGATCCGCCAGCGGAGGTCGGTACTGTCGTCGGCGTTGACACAGGAGCAGCGCCAGATGATGCTCTCGGCGGCGATTTTTTCCTGCTGGGCGGTGTCTGCCGGGGATTCTTCCTGGGGTTCCTCTGGTTGGGCTGCGGGCTGGTCGGGTTGGCCGGGCTGGTCGGGTTCGGGGGTATTGTCGTGGAGGGTGAGGCTGAGGTATTTGCAGTAGATGGTGTAGCTATAGGGGACATATTCGGTGTAGCCGGGCAGGTGATAGGAGACGGTGCGCCAGTGGCCGCCGGAGGTGCGGACGCGGGAGGTGTAGTGTTCGCCCGGTTCATAGACGGGCATGACGCCGGAATAGGTCTTGCCGCTGTCCATACCGAACCAGCAGCTCAGGACATATCGGGCCTCCTCTTTGGGGGCGACCACATAGCCGTGTTCCCGCAGGAGATTGGCGATTTTACCGCCGACCTCTTCCTGGAGGAGCGGTTCCCCCTTCTCGCTGCCAACGACGATGGCGACGGTATTTTCGCGGGCAGAGGCGGGGAAAGATTTTTTGGCGGACTGATAGGCGTTGAATTCCAGTTCCACCTGGCTGCAGCCGGCGAAGGTAAAGGCGGCCAGCAGGGCCACAACCGATAAAGTCATTCGTGTGCTAAACATCAAAATACTCCGTTCGTTTATATGAACCATTATATACCGAGGATTAGACTTTGGAAAGGGGGATTATTCCCGGACGGTGAGGATATTTTCGGCCCTGGCGGCCCGGCCGAATGGGTCCCAGACGAGCAGGGTGACGCGGTAGGAGCCGGGGCGGGAGTAGGTATGCTGGGGATTCGGCTCGGTGCGGGGCGGTCCATCGCCCAGGTCCCAGAGTTGGGCGGCGAGGGGTGGCTGGGAGGTGTTGGTGAAGCGGGCGGCGGTGCCGGTGCGGATTTCGTCTGGGGCGGTGAAGGAAGCGGAGGGGGCTGGGGCGGGGAAGGGTTTGGCGGGGGGCAGGTCGTTGCTGCCGTTGTTTTCCACGGTGCAGTCTTCCCAGAGTAAGGCGGTGTAGGGCTGGAGAGGTGAGACGGCGGAACCTTTATTATCGGTGATGGTGCAGCGGAGGAAATGGAGGAAGTCCACGTTCGGCTGGACGCCGGGCTGGATGCCGATGCGGGCGTTGTGGGTGAAGCGGCACTCCTCGAAGACCATGTGTTTGACATTGCCGTTCAGGCGGAAGCCGTGGCCGGCGTCGCCGGGATAGACCGGCTGGCCGCGGTCGCTGGTGGTGCCGCTGAATTGGCAGCGGTAAAAATAATGGCAGGCGATGCCGGTGGAGTCGCCCTGAAGCTGGGCGCCCCACTGGATGCAGTTTTGGATGGTGTTGTTGGCCCAATAGACGTAGTTTTTTTGGGGCTGGTCCGAGACGGAGATGCCGAGCTGCTGGCCGTCGTCCACGATGTTGTCGGTGACGAGGCAATAGCTGCCGATGATTTCCAGGCCGATGTATTTGACGGGGCCGGATTTGTCGCTAACGGTGTTACGCCGGGCGGCGCAGTAGTCGCAGCCGCCGACGCTGAGCCAGTGGTCGAGCTGGTTGTCTTCGATGACGGCGCGGTCGCAGCCGCCCCAGACTTCGATGCCCAGGCCCTCGCCGCCGGAGCCGGCGATGCGGTTGCCGCGGATGAGCAGGTCGGTGGAGCCGTTGTCGCCGAAGATGCCGCCGCGGCCGGTGTCGCGGATGGTGTTGCGGAGGACCTGATTGCGGGAGGAACCCCAGGCCAGACGGATCGCGCCGCCGTAGGAGGAACCGAGGCCGATGTTTTCGAAACGGCAGTCGGCGATGGTGCTGTCGGTGACGCCGTTGTTGCGGGTGGGATTTTCGCCGGAGAAGAGAATGCCGTGGGGACCGAAGGTTTCGGTTTTGACTAGATTTTGGATGGTGAGATGGTGGAGGTTCAGGCGGGAGGCCTTGCCGCCGGATATGCCCTGGTGGATTTTGGGATTGCTGCCGCCCTCGAGCGTGAAATGGGCCAGTTCGACTCCGGTGCAGCCGGACAGATCGATCATGACGCCGGGTTGGCCGGACTGATATTGCAGGATGGTTTGGTCCTGGCCGGCGCCGATCAGTTTGCGGTTGGATTGGAGCGACAGGGGGCGGTCCAGATAGTAGGTGCCTGCGAGCAGGCGGATTTCGTCGCCGGGCTGGGAGTCGTCGAGGGCCTGCTGGAGGGTGGGGGGCGAGAAGGTTTCGACGGGGATGGTTTTGGAATAGAGGGTGTCGTTTTGCCAAGATAAAGAGGCAAGCAATAAAAGAAGACGTTTCCACGAAGTATTAAACATGGGACATATTCCTGGCTATTCGATCAATCCGCCGGTACGCAGCGGCCTTTGGACCAGGAACGCAAGTTTTCGACGGCCTCGCGCATGGTGACGGAGAGGGGCGGGGAGTTCTGAACCGACTCCTGGATCAGGTCGTTGGTGAGGGGGACCTTGCGGGAGAAGGCCTCGTGCAGGCTGCTGATGACGGCCTCTTCGATTTCGGAGCCGCTGAAGCCGTCGGCGGTGCGGGCCAGCAGGTCCAGGTTGAAATCGTCGGGATTTTGTTTGCGTTTTTTCAGGTGAATTTTGAAGATGTCGCGGCGGACTTCCTCGGTGGGAAGGTCAACGAAGAAAATTTCGTCGAACCGGCCCTTGCGGAGCAGTTCGGGGGGCAGGGCCTCGATGTCGTTGGCGGTGGCGACCAGGAAGACCGGCTCCTGGTGTTCCTGCATCCAGGTGAGCAGGGTGCCGAACATCCGCTGGGAAAGGCCGCCGTCGGAGCTGCGGGAGGCGGCGGAGGCGAAGGCCTTTTCGATTTCGTCGATCCACATGACGATGGGGGCCATCATCTCGGCCTGTTTGAGGGACATGCGGAGGCGGCGTTCGGATTCACCGATGTAGCGGTCATAGAGGCTGCTGGTGTCCAGCCGCAGGAGGGGCCGCTGCCAGGCGGTGGCGATGGCCTTAGCGCAGAGGCTTTTGCCGGCGCCCTGGACGCCGAGGATGAGTACGCCGCGGGGCGGGGTGAGGCCGAACTCCAGGGCTTTTTCGCTGGTGGCGTTCTGGCGTTTGGCCAGCCAGCCTTTCAGCCGGCGCATGCCCCCGATTTCGTTGAGTTCGGCGGGGGTTTCGACATATTCCAGCATGCCGCCGGTTTGCAGCATCTGGCGTTTCTGGGCCAGGACACGGTTGATGTCACTGTTATCGAAGCGGTGATCCTCGGAGATGGTGTCGAAGATGATCTGCTGGGCCTGGCGGCGGGTCAGCCCCCGCAGATTGCGGACGATATTCCGCAGGCCGGAGCGAGTGACGTTGATCTCCAGGGGATTGTCCTGATGGAAGTTCCGCAGGGTGGTGCGGACGATCTGCTCCAGCTCTTCCTCGTCGGGCAGGGAGAGGGTGAAGTAGGAGGTATAATTCTGGATCGCCTGGGGCAGGCGGTCGCTGTGGTCGATGAGGACCAGGGTGCTGCCGGTGATGGTGAACTTATTGATGAGGTCGCGGGTGGCCCGGAGGATATGCTTTTCGTTCAGATGCTCGACCAGGTCCAGGGCCAGGGTGATGAAGCGGTCCTCCCGGGCGGAGAGATAGTAGAGGGCGGCGGCGGGATTCTGGGTGCCTTCGATGGGCTGTTCACCGGAGATCAGGCCGTTTTTGAGGCCGTCGTTGACGGTCCAGAGCAGCAGGTTCGAGGTCAACTGAATGGCGGTGTCGATGACCACGCTTTTGGCGTAGAGTTCCTCCAGGGTGATGATCGCGATACAGGGGTGCTTGCATTTGATTAACATTTGAAGGCTGTTGATATCGTCCATGGCGGCGTACCCTTTTTCCGGCTGATTAATTTTCCAAGTCCGGGATTTATCATACCCGCAAACGGTAGGAAAAAGCAACTGTTTTCCGGGGGAAGGGAGATAAATTATGGATTTAACTTCTTGCCGCCGGGGGATTAAGATATTATTATGCCGGATATTAATAAGGAGCCACAAGTTATGGTACGATGGATTGCTGTTTGCTGGGTGTGTTTAATCGGATTTCAATCGTCGGTTATGGCTGGCGGGGAGGGTGAGGTTACGCCGTTTCCGGCGGAATCATCCGCCCGGGGCAACCATGTTGTGGTAGGTGACGAGCACCTGCAAATCACATTGGTTTGCGATTCGCAGGGTTTGTATGAAAAGGAGTTTTTGGTTGGTGACAAAAAGCTCGCCGGGATCAGCGGGACGGCCTGGCTGATCGAGACGGATCGCGGCCTGGTCAAAGCTGACATGGGGAAGGTTCGTTTGTTGGAAACGTCGCCTCTGGCCCGGCAAAAGGCCTCGTTTGCCGGGGAGAATGAGACCTTTGAGTGGATCCTCCGCTACGAAGCCGCGGGCAAGGGGCGCATCATCAAGCAACTGTCGATCGTGGCCCGGCAGGATCTTGTTCTGCAGAGAGTCACGCTGCTCGATACCCAGACCGAAACGGAGCCGTTGGTGAGCCGCACCAGTTTGTCGGACATCGCCGCATTCTTCCGGCAGGGAAATAGCGGGATGTTCGCGTCGCTTGACTTTCCTTATTCCGCCATCATAGCGGCTGATGCGAATGTCAGGATCGAATATCCGCCCTTTGTAAAGATAAAGTCCGCGGAGAAATACATCTGCCATTCGCTCACGCTGGGCGCGACGGAGCTTACCGGCCGGGAGCGTTACGGATTCGACAATGGGGAGGTGGCGGCCATGGATGCCTATATGCAAGAACGATACAGCCCCCGGTTCGAGCGGCCCATGTTCATTTCGTGCAGTATTAACAACCGTTATACGATGCCGCGGGGCGATGTCGTTTTTTATACGATGAAGGACCATCCTTCCCTGGGTTTCCATACCGACCTGTTGAAGGAGGACCTGGTATTAGCGCAGCAACTGGGAATGGAGTACTACCACGTATTTCCCGGGCCGTTCGACTCAGTGCCCGGCGACCCGGACCCCCAGGTTGTGGATGGACTCGTCAAGGAAGCCAGGCGGTACGGTCTGCGCGTCGGCGATTACTCGGGAACGAGCATGGTATTCTGCCCCCACTATAATGAATACCGCAATACCCTGGAGAGTTTCTCGCAGGGGAAGATTACTCCAGCCGATGTGTGTTTCGGCAATCCGAAGTTTGTCCAATTTTATAAAGATACGGTAGTGGGCACGGACCGACGTTATGGCTTTGAGCTTCACTGCCTGGATTTTCTGAACATCCACGAGTGCAATGCGGCTGACCACGGGCATCCGGCGGGACGTGACAGTATCTATTCGCAGGTGCTAGGACTCACCGAAATTCTAACGGCGCTCAACGACGTTTCTCCAAATATGATGACGTGGTCGAACTCCGGCAACTGGTCGGAATTCCTGCCGAAAATCGCGTGGACCAATCCTAATCTATATCTGGCCGATCCGTACATGGCGTTACCCTGGCAAGGGCTCAATATGACGCGGCTGCTGGATGATACCCGGCGCGAGCAGATGGTCGCGCTGCACTACTCTCGTTTTATCCCCTATCGGTATTTCACGAACTGCCAGTACTTTTTTTGCCAGAACTCCATCGTGCCCGACATCCGCAACTATCAGTACGGTATGCTGGCGACGGTGGCGGTCGTGCCGAACCTCTGCCCGGCGGAGATTCGCCTCTGGCTCGACAAGCTGCCGGACAAACAGCGGCAGGAGGTTCTTGCCTTTTACAAGAAGTGGACGACTTTTCTGACAGCGAATTTTGACCTCTGGAAAAAGACCTACCAGTCCGGTGAGGATCCCGGCATGGGATCGGTCGAGATGTATGGACATGCTAAGGACAGGCACGGATTTGTTTTTATCGTCAATCCGCAGTATTGGAGCCGGACGGTCGAAGTGCCGCTGGACGGCTCCCTGGGATTTTCCGGTTCCGGCCCGTGCGAAATTTCGGAGCTTTACCCCGTCGAGCGGCTCCGGCTTACCGAACAAGGGGCTTTTGCTGCTTTCGGAACCTCTTTATGCGTGCAGGTTCCGGCACAGACCGTGCTGGTCCTGGAGGTGAAACCGGCGCCGGAGAAGATCCAGGAACCCAGATTGTATGGGATTTGCGGCACTATCGAGGCGACGGAACAGGGCTACCTGGTAAAAACCTGGGGCCAACAGGGACGGACCGAGCGTTGTGCGGTGCTGCTGCCCGATGGGAGCAAACCCATCGTTTCGGCGAGCGTTCGTGACGTGCCGAAACAGCCCAGGCGATTGTGGGCCGATACGCCGATTCAGTGGGTGGCGGGAAACGACAAGGGTGTGGCGATGGATGTGACGTTCCGCCGCGATGCCGCACCGGATGAGTTACGCAACTGGGAGGTCAAGGCCGGCAGTCTGGCCGAGGGGACAGCGGCGGGCTGGATCGGCGGCTTCCAGGACGGGACTGCCCTGCGGTTTCCATTGTTCGTCGAGGCCGCCGGCGTGCGGCTTCCGATGTGGGATGCGGACGCCGATAAGCTTGGCCTTGGGCCGTTGGCTGATTTCTGCGGTGCTTATATCGAGAACGCCTTCAGCGAAACGCAGGAGACATGGATCGACTTCCAGGTTGGAGAGAAGCCCGATTATCCCAGGGGCAATCCGGCATCCACGGAGCCAGCCATCGCTTTGCATCCGCTGCCCGAGATAGCCAGGAGCATGGCCGGCAGTTGGTGGGTGCAGACTAGTTTTCACCTGCCGTTCCTGTACACACTGGGGTGCGAGCCGTCGTTCGACGAGCACACATTCCTGGTGCTGCCGTTTGTCAGGCAATCGCGCGTGCGGGCCGTTTCCGCCTGGATAAACGGTGTCCCCCTGGAGGTTCGCAAGTATCAGTATCCCCGCAATCGCAGTCTATCCTGTTTTTATGCCGATCTGGTCGGCACTGCCGCCGTTGGCGGAGAGAACCGGCTGGTCATCCATTTTGAGAAAGAGTAGAAGTGTGTTCGTCTTCTGATTTACTGTTTGTTAAACATCTTGTATGCGACGGGATAAGATGTTATTATGCCGGATATGGATAAGGAGCCGCAAGTTATGTTACGATGGATTGCTGTTTGCTGGGTGTGTTTTATCGGATTTCAATCGTCGGTTATGGCTGGCGCGGAGGGTGAGTTTGCGCAGTTTCTGGCGGAGATCGGTTTGTCGCCGGTACGGCCGGAAAGGTCTGTGCCGGTGCGATTGATGAGCGCCGCTCAGGATTATGGCGAACTGACCGTCAACGCCTCGTGTCATACGCATACGCCGCTGCGGATCGGTGAAAAAAACTACAAGGAGGGTCTGGGATCCCATGCCAACGGGCGGATCGTTTTCCAGATCGATTCGCCCATGCAGACGTTTGCCGCCGAGGTGGGTATTGACAACAATGATGACACGCGGAACGGACGCGACAAGGCCAGCGCGATGTTTGTGGTAAAGGGTGATGGGCGGGAATTAGCCCGGACGCCGGTCTGCCGTTTTGATGAGCCACCACATCACATCGAAATATCCGTGGATGGTGTCCGGCAATTGGAGCTAATCGTCACCGACGCGGGTGACGGATATTCCCACGATCAGGCGGATTGGGGCGAGGCGTGCCTGATCGACGAGGGCGGTAAGCGTCTGCCGCTGAGTACAATCGTCGCGGCAGCGCGGCAGTCGTTTCTGAGTCCGGCGGCGCCACCGGCGTCATTTGTTTACGGAGGAGAAGCCTCGGAAACGCTGCTGAAGAAATGGACACGCACGGTCAAGCCGCCGGTGGAGACAAAAGACAGTTTGATTCATGAGATTACCTGGCAGGAAGGGCCGGAGGGGCTGGCGGCCACATGGCGGGCGGAGGTATTTAAGGATCGGCAGGCGGTGGAGTTTCGGTGGTTCTTCGAGAACCGCGGCAAAACGCCGGCCCAGCCGCTGATGGAGGTCTATGCCCTGGATTTGCCGGTATCCGATGCCAGGCCAACCCGGGTGATTCACAGCACGGGCGGCTTGACGGGATCGTTTGTATCTTCCGGCGAAGGGCCGGGGTTTCTGGTTTTGGAAGCGAACCTCATGTCGGCTCCCATGATGTCGGCGGCAGGCGGGCGATCGTCGGGGAAGGATCTTCCTTTCTTTCTGCTGCAGAATGATGCCGCGAAACGAGGCCTTTTTGTGGGTATCGGCTGGTCGGGACAGTGGCAGGCCGATTTTCGTCCCGAAACCGGCTCGGGCGCGGTGCGAATCACCATTGGGATGCCGGGCATGAATCTGGCGCTGCCGGCCGGGGAAAAGATATTTTCGCCGAGCGTACTGCTGGGGCTTTATCAGGGCGATGCTTGGGACGGTTCGAATGCCCTGCGGGGAATCCTTTACGATCATTATGTGGCGCTGCTAGGCGATCAGAAGCCGCTGCCGCCGGTTTCCTGGAACCACTGGTTCACCTTCGATAACCGAATTAGTGAGGAGATGATGAAGCGGCAGATGGATGCGGCGGCGGGTCTTGGTTTGGAATATTTCTGTATTGATGCCGGGTGGTTTGAAGGCGGTTTTCCCAGCGGGGTCGGCAATTGGACGCTGGATCGGGACAAGTTTCCCAACGGACTGGGGCCTATCGGGAAGTACGCGGTGGAGAAAGGGATGAAGCTGGGCTTGTGGTTTGAACCCGGCCGGGCCGATCCGGGTACGCGGCTGGCCCGCGAACATCCCGAATGGGTCGCCAGCAACCAGGTGAAAATGGAAATTCCTGAAGCGTGCCAGTGGCTGTTTGAGATGATGTGCGGTTTTATCGACGAAGGGCAAGTCCGGTGGATTCGCTACGATTACAATTTTGATCCGCTGGGTCGGTGGGACAGTACCGATCAGCCGGAAACGCGGGGGCTGACGCAGATTCGTTATCTGGAGGGGGAATACGAGCTGTTCGATCGTCTGCGTGAGAGATACCCTGATCTGTTGATCGAGAGCTGTTCGAGCGGCGGGCGGCGGATCGACCTGGAGACGATGCGCCGCGCGCACACGTACTGGAAGAGCGATGAGACGGGTAATTTGATAACGGCACGCTCGCAGGAGACGGGCGGCAATCAACTGTTGCCGGGCGGGCTGCTGAATACGAATCTGCCGGCGGCGTCCCGGGCGAGCCGCTTCGATCTGCATAGTCTTTTTGCCGGTCCCCTGGGTTTTGCCAGCAACTGGACGGGGCTGGACGAGGCGGCACGGCAGCGGGTGCGCCAGGAAATCGAAAACTATAAAAAGGTGCGGCATCTGCTGAATAAGGACTACTATCCGCTCTTGCCGCAGACTTTCGATCTGACGCAATGGGTAGGCTGGGAGTTCCACGATCCGGCAGCCGGTGAGGGATTCCTGGTGGTTTTGCGACCGCAAGAATCAACCTATGCCTCGGTGGAGATGCGGATTCGCGGTGTCGAGGCGGATAAAAAATATAGTCTCAGCCGGATGGACGGCAGCCAGATGCGGGAAGTTTCCGGCCAGGAATTGCTCTCCGGCCTGGTGATCCCGCTCGAGAGGGGTGAATCGGAAGTCCTGCGATTCCAGCGTGAGTAGCAGTGGGAAGTGATACCTTTCCTCCGGCAACATTGGTAGTGGCGGCGGCAGGCGAGGGAGAAATTTTGAATTTGGCATCTTGCAGGCGGCAGCATAAGGTGTTAGCATAGAGGGTGTTGTGGAAAAAGCCACTATAACCGGAATCATGCAGGAGGCTGGCCATGGCTAACCGGAAAGAAAATGCCTATCATAGTCTGGCGCAGATGCTGGAGGCGGGTGTGCATGTGGTCAATGCCCTGAGTACGGTATCGTCCGGCCAGGGCGGGCGGCTGCGGCGGGCGTTCCGGAAGCTGGCGCGGGCAACCAGCGAGGGGGATTCGATTTCGGAGGCGATGCGGCGGCATCCGTGGACGTTCACGCCGCTGGAGGTGAATATAGTGGAGGCGGGGGAGAAGTCGGGGAACCTGGGGTTTATGGTGCAGCAACTGGCGGACTGGTACCGCTTTACCAACCGGATGGGGCGGACGGTGCGGTCGGGACTGTTTTTGCCGGTTTTGATGATCATCGCCTGCGGGTTTTTGCTTCCGTTTATCTCCATGATTTACAGCATGATTAATGAAGGCACCACAATCCGGGAGTATCTGGCGGCGGTGGGACGGTTTTTTCTGCCTTTCTGCGTGCCGGTAGCGGTGGTGCTGGGGATCATCTATTTGACACCCCAGCGGGGGCCGATCCGGTGGCTGCTGGATATGGTGGTGATTCATATTCCCGGGGTGGGCGGGGCGATCAAGGCACTGGGGCTGAGCCGGTACTGCCGGGTGTTCGCGCTGACGCTTGATAGCGGGATACCGGTCCATGAGTGTTCGGAAATCGCGTCGGACTCCGCGCTGAATGTGGGGGTAAAGCGGATCTTCCGGCGGGTGCCGGAATGCACCAGGCAAGGGCAGCCGGCCTCGGAGGGATTTGGCCGGGGTTTGCCGCGGCAGTTTATCGAGATTTGGAAGGTGGGCGAAGAAACCGGCGACCTGGACAAGTCGGCGTTGAAGCTGGCGGACCATTACGCCGAGACCGGCGAAAACCGGCTGGCGGCCCTGGCCCGCTGGGTGCCGCGGTTGATCTATTTTATTATCATGATCTTTATGGCCTATATCATCGTAACGGTCTGGGCGGGGTATCTGTCCACCATTACCAGCGGGATGTAATGCTGAGGAAACGGACGGGGTTTCAATTTTGTCTGGCGTTGTGCGGGCGAACGAGAGTAATTTGGCAATTTGAATCATGGCCCACCGCCTCGCTGGAATTGGAGGGTTTGCCATTTTATTGGGGGATTCATTCAGCTCCGAGAGCATGGAACACCGGTTTCCCCCCGTGGCTGGCGCGGTTCGCAAGGCCCGTTGGCATTCGCAGGTTTCTGGTAGTCGAAAAGAACAGGCGGGCAGGGATTCGTTTTGTTATTTTTCCAGTTCCGTCGGGTCGTCGTGGCTGCGCAGGCGAACGAGCCGAGTGAGGAACAGCTTGCATTTTTATCTTGAAAAGAAGAGATGCGGTTCGTACAATGTCCTTATTATGGCAGTAACAAGATCTCGAAAAAGAGGAAAAATAATAGCGTCCCTTTTGTGTCCCGTCGGCAAACCAGTTGCCGACCCTATCCGGCTAATGGAATGTGGTGCATAACTTGGGGGCAGATCAATATCGAAAACGGGTAATTGTTGTGGTTTTGGAATTAAAATGAAATGAAATTAGTCAAAATAGCATTATGGGCTTTCGGAGTTATTTGTACTGTGTAAATTCATTTTCGTTCTTTAACTCTTAATGGAGCCAATAGGTTATGTCGCTCGTAATGATAGAATCGAGCCAGTTCTCTGCGTTTGCTTTTGCGTTCGACCCAACGTGCCGCCCATCCAGGATGCGC
>JAKQBU010000490.1 GCA_029573975.1 Planctomycetota bacterium | reverse complement strand
GAAAGACAGTACCTATTCCCTGGGGATGAAACGGGACAGCAAAGGCGTCATGCAGGTGCAGCAGCGGGACGGCAGTTCCTCACCCCGAAAAATCTACGAGAACCGGCCGAATTCGCTGAGAAGCGGCAAAAACAATACCGGTCTGACGAGGAGAACCTCCCAGCCAAGTGAGAATCGCCGCATCGACACACCCAGGACCATAAACCGCGGAACTCAGGCCCGCAATGAGCGGCCCACCTATAATCGCCAAAGGCAGGTTTCTCAACCCAGCCGAAGCAGTCCGCGTATGATCGCCGGGCTTTCCAACCGGCCGGATTACCAAGCGAGGCCGAGTCTGCGCAGCTCCTCCCGCGGCGGCAGCAGTCGCAGTTTCGCCGCCCCCAGCCGCAGCCCTTCTTCATCCCGGAGTATGTCCGCCGCCAGAAGCAGCCGGCCGACAAGCAGCGGCATATCGCACGGGAGCCGCGGCGGTTCGGGCCGTTCCGGCGGCCGGTCGCGTTAAAAGCACCGCATATGCCAGTTCATGGCTAGCCCGCATTTCTCACGGACTTTCGATTTTCAGCGGCCTTTTTGCCCGCCTTCTTCGTTCTCGTCGCTATCTGTCCTCAACCTATATACGTATAGGCCTGCGGATGATAGCTCCTGCGGCCTCGAAGGCGGCCACAAATTCGCGCTGAAAACAGACGGTCGAGGTTGACGATTCCCAAAATAGCACATAAGACGCACTGAATCATTGGAGTTATCAATATTTTCGTCAAAACCCCGTGAGAAATGCGGGCGAGGCGGCTGTTTAGAAGGGGCAGGCGTCGGGTGGAATAACGCCGCAAGAAAGCCAGTCTTCGGCCAGATTGAGTAGATCTTCCAGGTTGACCAGGCAGTCATGGTTGGTATCGCCGCGGGGCGGGAGCAGGCACAGGGGCGTAAAGGTGGTAAAGGACCAGAGGGTTCCGTTGGTAATGGTCGCGGGATTGGTGGAATTGTCCACACCGTCGATGCGCCAGTAATAGGTGGTATCCCAGGCCATCGGGCTGGCACCGAAGGGATCGAAGGAAGTTTGGGCGGCTGGCTGGCGGCCCTGGTAGATGCCGGCGGTATGGACATCGGCCTGGGCGACTTCGTCGGGGTCGGTGCCGAAGTACACATCGTGCGGGAGGCCGTCGAGGGACTGCCAGAATAAAAACATGGCCGGCGGAATGTCGAGGGTGCCCTTGGCGGGAGTGGAATTCCAGGCATGAATGACAATCGTGCCGGATTGGGTACTGACAATCTGAAAGCCGTTCAGATAAACATAACCAGCGGTGGCGGTGGCATCGACGGTAAGTTGGGAATCTGTCAGGTCGCGGAAGACAACATAATTGCCATCGGTTGTGCCGTTGGATTCTCTGAGGCTGGTATCAGCGCCGGAATACAGTTCCGCACCGACCAGGGAGGTGGAAGTACCGCGGAGGGTGAAGGTCTGGAAGTTATTGCCGATGGCGCCGCTGTTGTAGTACACATACAAATCATATTCGGCATAGGGAATGCCGGTGAAGGTGCCGCTGACGATATTGCCATAGGAATTGTAGTTGTGGCCGTCGAGCATGGCGTTGCTGCCGGGATCGTCGGGGATGGCCGCTCCGCCGTTGTGCCATAACAAGGCACCGGCGGAACTGGAAAAGGTAAAGGAAGCCATTGTCTGGATGCCGGTGCTATCTTTTAGTATCATCGCACCAGAATCACCGGGATAATCATTCCAGTTGCCGACCGGCACCACCCCGGCGGTCAAGCTGCCGACCGACTGGCCCGCGGAGATCAGGTTGACACTGATGGCATCGCCGGTCGTCATGCCGGCTGGATAATAGTTGGTGGCGCTGGGAGTAGGTTCGGGGAAGAATTTCCAGGAATCGCCGCCGTCGGGGATTCGGCCATAGGAGACATCGGCGGTTTGGGTACCGAAGGTAACGGAATCGATTGCCGTAATGCCTTCCGTGTCGATTAGGGCGATCTGCTCACCGACGGCATTCAGGTTGAAATTCGTATGGGTGGGTCCCTGGGTGCCGTCGTCGTCGAGCCAGAAAAGAAGATAGCCGCCGGAGGGGATGGCCAGGCCGGCGGGGACCTGGTATTTAGTCGGATCATCGAGATCATCGGTCAGATACATACCCCCTACATCAACCGAATCCGGAGAAAGATTATATAATTCAATCCAGTCGGGGAACTCACCCGGTTCATCGGGATCTTCGAGGGTGGCGGTGTTGTCGGCCATGCATTCGTTGATGAACAGCAGCGGGCCGACGCTGAAGCGGGCCTCGTTTGGCGTGCTCCAGACAGGGCCGTTTTTGATGCGGGCGATGATATGGGTGTTGGCTGTCAGGGTGAGAGGACCGGTTTCGATATACGCCAGGGCGGCGGGGGAAAGGCTGCCGTCGGGCAGGCGGGGATCGGAGCCGTCGATGGTATAGTAGATCTGGCCGGAAACGTCATCCGGGAGGGACATGGTCAGGATATAGCCGCTGAAGACCCGCCCGCCGTTTTGGTTGAAGACCGGGCGGGTGATATGGTTGTCGATCCAGGTGACGCGGGTCCGGACCCAGTCCTTCAGCCAGTCCACTTCTTTTTGATACGTGTTCCGTTGTTCCGCACCGGGCGGATTAAATGTTATGTGGGTTCCCAGAATCGGAAAGCGCGTGAAGTTACGAATCTGCGCTTCCTGGAGCAGGGCAGCAGCATCATCGATATCGGCCATGAGCCGGTCGGTCGAAAGCAAATCCTTTCGTAGCTCGACCCATCGATCGTCCCATTTTTGCCGGAATTCCGGGTCCTCGAACAGACGCGGATACCACTGGCGTTCACTATAGGGGGCATCGTATAACACCCGCCAGCCTTCCGGCAGATAATCAGCCCGCCCCTCCCAGTCGGCGTTGCCCAGCGCCACGTTATAATCCCAGATCGGACCGGGATTGAGCTTGCCGCCGCGATCCTTGTGCATATAGTAGCTGGCGCGGAAGCCGTCCAGATTTCGGGTTAATTCGACCAGCAGATTATTGTCGATAAAGGCATCGGTATCGATATATTTCGCATAGCCGTTGACCGGATCGGTGAAGTTGGAACCGTGTAAAACCGTTTCAAAGTCATCATAATAGTTTTTGATCCAGGCGGCCTGCTGAGGAGTAATATCTTCCGGCTTGGGTTCTTCATATAGCAGCGGCACACCCAGACTGGTAGAGAAATGAGATCCTTCCCAGTCCCGTTTGAGAATGTACCCGCCGGAAATTTCTGGTTCGCTGTTGTCGGTCGGTTCCAGCTTCTGGATGTTTACGCGGTCGTCATCCCGTTTGATTTTTTCCATGAACACATACAGGCCGTCGTAGTTGGCGGCGGATATTTTGCCGCTGCCGGAAGTATTGAGAAACACTTCGACGAAACGGGTTCGCACGGCGTAGCGGCCGATCCGATTGCTCCACATATAAGCCAGATAATTACGCATTAAAGTTTTGTCAGAATAAGGCCCGTTGAGAATCCAGTCCGATTCTCTGGGGAAACCCAGGATGGAAGCCTTTTTATCTTCGTTGAATTCGTCCCAGGTCTCGAAGGCGTACTGCTGCTTTTCGAAGAAATAGGTGGAACTGTTTCCACGAATGCGAATACCGATTCTACCGGCAAAATCGGTAGGGTCGGTGGCAATATCCGCCCGGTCATCGTCGGCAGTATTGATGAAAACGGTGGAGGCCAGCCGAAAGGTCTCTTGATCCAGCGTAGCACCGAAGGTATCGATCAGAACGATGGGCAGATTGGAACTGAAATCCAGGACATCCGCATCCAGTGCCAGATAGGCATTGCTCACCACCTCGCCGCCGTCGGGCAGAGTCGGGCTGTACAGGCGGGCCTGCACCATGGTGGTCAGGCTGATCGGAATGGGTGCGGTATAGAGCGTGGACGTTTCGGTCGGCACGGAACCGTCGAGGGTATAGCGAATATCCGCGTCGGGATCGGTTGTGGTCAGCGTCAGCGAAAAAGGCTCGGCAAAGGCGCCCGGCGCACGGGAGAAGAGCGGGGCATACCAGCCCTGCACCGTGCAGGCGGGCTGGTTGGAGGTGCCGGGGGTGGGGTTATCGAGATAGGTCCGCACCGGCTCGGCGGGGGGAAAAGAACACAGTCCATAGGAAACATCATCCGTTTGCACCGGGAATTCGGGGGCAAACTCATCCGCGATGGTCAGTCCGTCGCTTTCCACCAGGGCCAGATACTCCCCGTCCTTATCCAGTTTAAAATTGGTATGATAATAGCCTTGGGAATCGAGATAAGGATACGCGGTCTGCCCGGAGGCAAACAGGAGCAGATATTCACCGGCGTCCAGCGTTACACCGGCGGGAAACGGCCAGCGGATTAAATCATCCGGATCGTCGGTCAGGAACCAGCCGGTCAGGTCCACCGCGGCACCGGAGTTATTGTACAGCTCGATCCAGTCGGAATACTCGCCGTTGCCGTCGGCGATGGTGCTGTCGTTGGCGGCCATGAATTCGTTGATGACGATGCCGGGCGTTTCCGCCCCCAGCAACCCCGTCATGGCCCCCAAGGTGATCATACTAATCAGAAGATACCGGAACGTGCTGTCAATCATACTGAAAACCTTTATACAAGAAAAAATTGGGGCAGGGTTTTTGGCCTGCCCCATACTCATATCCTGAAGGATACGAAACGGTTATCAATCCTTAGCGACGGCGGCGAACCAGCGCCAGACCGCCCAGAGCCAGCAGGCTCATCGTCAGCGGTTCGGGAACTTCCACAACCTGGAAGCCGTTCATGTAAACATAATAAGTGTCCATAGTATCATCGATGGTTACGTCAGAGGCAGTCAAACCACGGAATACCACATAATTGCCATTAATGGTGCCATCGGATTCCACTAAGGCGGTATCCACACCCGGCACTTCATAACCCTTTAGAGACATTGAAGTTCCTCGAATCGTGAAATCTTGTGCATTTCCAACCGCACTGCTGTTGTAATAAACATAAAGGTCGTAAGTTGCATAAGGAATACCGGTAAACGCAGCACTCAGAGTTACATTCGTTTCATAATAGTGACCATCCAGCATAGCACTGCTACCTGGATCGCTAAGAATAACGGGTGTGCCGCCAACAGAAGTTGCTGCAAAGGGAATGGCGTTTCCAGAACTGGTTAATGCAAACGAAGCAGCCGTCGTGTTACCCAAACTGTCCATCAAATCAGTCATGGGAGTGGTAATACCCACATAGTCATTCCAATTTCCTACGGATACAGCGCCAGCCGTTTGTGTTCCCACAGTTCCTCCAGCCCCAGCTCCGGCTACGAGGTTTACACTAATCGCAGTCGCTGCCAAAGCAGGTGATGCCACGAGCATCACAGCAAGAACCACTAACAAACCTTTTACACATTTCTTCATTTTCATTTCCTCCGTTGGGCAAAGTTCACATGACTTTGCCAAACCATAAAAAAACAAAACCAAAAACACTAAAAACACACACATTTCTTCCTCAACTTTTCTTTACCTCATCACCGCCTTTCTTTTTTTACCAGGAGCTTATACGCTCCCGCATCCCTCGCACGGCTGGGAACCATCATGGGCCGCCAGCCGTGCGAGTTTCGCAAAACATCACATCAACTGTCCGTTAGAACGGGCAGGATT
>JAKQBU010000323.1 GCA_029573975.1 Planctomycetota bacterium | reverse complement strand
CTGGTACCAGCAGACGACGCTGTGGCGGCCTTTTTTGCGTGAACCGTACCAGCGGCTGGCGGCGATGCACCTGAGCCGGTTCGATTATGCAACGGCGATCCGGCAGTATCAAATTTTGCAGCATGAATATCCGGAGGATGTGTGGATTTATCTGGTGCTGGGGCAGATGTATCTGCATATCGGGGAATTTGCGAATGCGGTGCAGCAATTTGAGAGGGCACTGACCATCGAGCCGGACAATTTTGAGCTGCACGATGATGAAGTGGAATCGCTGACCAAAAGCGGGCGATTGGAAGAGGCCATCGAGCGGATGGAGCAATTGATCGAAGAGCAGGGAGATTTTTCGGATTCGTATGTGCGGCTGGCGGACCTTTACTGCCAGATCCAGGACGATGCGTCGGCTGTCAGCAATTATCACAAGGCGCTGGCGCTGCATCCGGGGTATCTGGAAGCGGCGGTGAAGCTGGGTGCGCAGCATCTGCGGATGGGGCGTTTTTACGAGGCGGCGAAGAAGTTTAATCAGGCGGTGGAGATTAACGACCAGTTGATTGTCGGTTATGTCGGGCTGGGGATCGCCCAGCAGAAGAACCGGCAGTTCGAAGAGGCCAAAGATACCCTGGAGCTGGCAGGGGCGCTGGAACCGAACAGCAACCTTCTATTAACGGAAATGGTGCGATTGCAGCTCAAGCTGGCGCTGGCCCAAAAACACGGGGAACATGCATTTGCACCGTGTTCCGGGGAAACGACCTCGCAGAGCGAACTGGATGATCTGCTGGCGCTGCAGATGGAACGGCACCGGCAGGCGCTGCTGGGCCATCCGGGACAGGCGGACCTGCATTACCGGTATGCCATGCTGCTGCGCGGGCAGGGGAAACATGGGGAGGCCGTGGACCATCTGCGTCAGGCGCTCCAGATCAATCCATCCTACCACAAGGCCACGCTGAAGCTGGGGCTGGCGCTCCTGGAGGAAAACCGCCGGGAGGACGCCCTGGAACTGCTGGCGAAGTCGCTGGATATTGAGGACGAATATCTGCGGGTGCATTATAAGCTGGGGCTGATGTTCTGTGATAAGATCCAGTTTGCCCTGGCAGTCGAGCATTTTCAGACCAAAGTTCCGGACAGCGCCGAGAATCCCAACATTCATGCCAATTTGATGCTGGCGCTGCAGAATATGGGGCTGATCGACCGGGCGGCGGCGGCCTGGCGGAGCGTTTGCGAGCTGGATCCGACCAGCCCGATGGCTTTTCAGGCGCAGCGTTCCATCGTTACGCTCAAAACCATCCGGTGAGGCGCCGGAAGCAAAACATATTATTTAGGATCAGATCAGGGTTCCTTGCATAACCAATCGTCGGCGAGGACCGACATATCCGGAATGCCGATTTCGCCGTCGCCCGGTTCGGTGAGGTCGCATTCTCTGTCCCAGCCGGGTCCGCCTTCGCTGCTGAGCCAGGCTTTGGCCATTCTGGCGATATCCTCCATATCGACATGGTTGTCTTCATTGATGTCGGCGTGGCAGGTATTGACATGGATGGTCTGCGGCCCGAAGACGTTGTTGGTTTCGTTGCTCTCCGCCACATCCTCGTCGGTATCGACCTGGGCGTACATGGTATAGACACCGGCAGATTCATAGTCCCACGAAGACAGAGTTACCACGATCGTTTCTCCCGCTCCCAGGGAATCGACCTCGGCCCATCGAGCGCCGGTTTCTTGGGCTACCGGCGGGACGTCGCGGTCGGCGTACCAGTCCACATAGAAGAGATGCGTGGCATCTTTGGTTCCCTGATTCACTACCGTGATGTCAATATCCACCGCCTGTAAAGGCCCCGGTTTATAGGGGCGGGTTTCGATGGCGGTGATCATCAAATCGACAAAACTGAATTCATAAGCGCCCATGTCATATTCCGGTGTACCATCGCCGTCGCCATCCAGCGGCCGGTCCTGCTTATCCAGATCGGAATCATTTCCGTACACCTCCGAGGCGGTATCGATACAGGGAGAAATACTTTGCAGGTGATAATCATCGGCGTCGGCATCGACGAAACGGGGATTTTTGTTGATATTATTGCTGCCGTTGATCCCGGTATAGCCGCCTTCGATATCACAGTAGCGGACTTCCTGGCCGGCCTGGTCGAGCAGATCCAGTTCATCCGGGCTGTTGTCCCAGCAGATGGAATTCCAGATGCGCGGGGCATCGCTGATGTTCGCGTGATAGGCCCCGCCGGCCATCTCCGCCGTATTGTTGGCGAAGGTGCAGTTTTTGATTCGCGGATATCCCTGCTGATAGGAAATCGCACCGCCATAGTTTGCCGCGGAATTTTTATAAAAAAGACAATCGTTGATCCGGGCCACCTGACCCGTGTCGGCATTGCCATACCATCCGGCAATGGCCCCGCCTCCCAGAGATCCCACCGCCGTAGCCTGATTTCCAAAGAATTTGCACCGTTCGATGAGGGGAGAGGATCGATTGTGGTAGATGGCACCGCCGGTGTCGGAGCTATTATCTGAGAAAATGCAATCCTGGATTGTAACATCCGAATGGTCATCGTACACGGCGGAATCCTCGCTATAGCGAATCCAGCAGTTCCGGATGCGCACCGACAACCAGCCGGAGAAGCAATCCACCGGATCGACATTGTCCACCAAAACGGCACTGCCGAAGGAGGTGCTGAAACCATTCTGGATATAAAACCCGTTCAGTTCACAAATACTGGTAATATGGAAACATCTCCGCAAATCGCCGCCGGAGACAATGGTCAGATTGGTTTTCCAGTTTCGCTGGGCGGTGGTGGGATTGGCAACGCTGTTGGGAAAACCGCCCAGAATATCCACCACTTTATTGATGGTAATGGTGCTGGCGGGGGCATAAATCCCACTTTTCACATAAATGTGGTCGAAAGGTGCCATGCATTCCATCCACATGGGATCGGCGGCGTTGATAGCCGACTGGAGGTCCCGAAAGG
>JAKQBU010000481.1 GCA_029573975.1 Planctomycetota bacterium | reverse complement strand
CTTCCCCGAGGCGGCCGTAAATGCTGCGCCGAAATAATCAGAACTCCCGTTATGTCCTTTCCCGAAATCTCCCTGGATGCCGAAATTCTTGCTGAGATTGGAAAAGAGCAAATCATGTGCCGAACACTATTGTGTTTTGCTATACTTTTACCATGTTTTACCCATGTTTTATATCATTTTGTTCATGTTTTTATACACTTTATTCGACTTTTATCTAAATTACCCAATCGTTATATTTTATCATTCAGAGCACAAAATGAAGAAATATTTGCACGGAATGGTATTGCCCAGCCGTCATCACCGGTTACAATAAACCCGCCACTATAAACCATTTATGGAAAGGACCTGTATGAAATCCATATCTCCTTTATCATCATTTGTTTACGTCTTGATTCTTCTGCTGGGCTTTAGTGCGGTAAATGCAGATGACACAATGCTTTGGCAAAATCTCTTCGACGGCCAAACCCTCACCGGCTGGGTCCAGCGCGGCGGCACCGCCAGCTATACCGTCCAGGACGGCTGCATCGTCGGCACCACCGCCCCCAACACCCCCAACAGCTTCCTCTGTACCGAAAAAATGTTCGCTAACTTCATACTGGAACTGGACTTCCAGATCGAACCCCAGCTCAACTCCGGCGTCCAGATCCGCAGCCAAAGCCTCCCCTCCTACCAGAACGGCCGCGTCCACGGCTACCAGGTCGAGATCGACCCCAGCGACCGCGCCTGGTCCGGCGGCATTTATGACGAATCGCGCCGTGGCTGGCTCAACGATCTGAAGCAAAATGAACCGGCACGTAATGCTTATAAACCCAATCAATGGAACCATTTACGTATAGAATGTTATGGGCATATGCTCAAAACCTGGCTCAATAATGTACCCGCCGCTGATATGATTGACTCACTCACACCTGAAGGTTTTATCGCTTTGCAAGTCCATTCCAGCAATAGTGCAACCCCTTTACAGGTTCGCTGGCGTAATATCCGCCTCTGTGAAATCACCGACCCGAATTATACCTCAACCGATGGATTGCCCGGCAGCCGCATGAAATTCGGATTGGTAACTTATTTATGGGCAAAGGATTGGGATTTACCTACCCTGCTGGCCCATTGTGAAAAGGCCGGCATCGCGGGGGTGGAATTGCGCACCACGCATAAGCACGGCGTGGAACCGGAGTTAACCGCCCAGCAGCGGCAGGGCGTAAAAAAACTCTTCGCCGACCATACCATTACTCTAATCGGCATCGGCAGTAATGAAAATTTTGATAATCCCGATCCTGTCAAATTGCAGAAATCCATCGAGAGGACCAAACAGTTTATCCTCCTCAGCCGCGATGTCGGCGGTACCGGCGTCAAGGTCAAACCGAACGACTTCCATGAAGGAATTCCCCACGAGCAAACCATCCGGCAGATCGGCGATGCCCTGAATCAGCTGGGAGAGTTCGGCCAGCCATACCAGCAGCAGATCCGGCTGGAGGCGCACGGCCAGTGCGCCCAACTGCCTACTATCAAAGCAATTATGGATATCGCCACCCATCCGAACGTGGCGGTCTGCTGGAATTCCAATCCACAAGATCTCGAAGGGGAGGGCCTGGCAGCCAATTTTAATCTCATCCAGAACCGCCTGGGCGATACGATTCATGTCCGTCCGCTCAATGATGACCATTATCCTTATCAGGAATTGATAAATCTGCTGGTGCAAATGGATTATGACGGCTGGGTATTGCTGGAGGCCAGCGGGGAACCAGATGAGCCGATAGCGGCCCTTATACAGCAGCGGCAGTTGTTTGAGAAGATGGTCTTCCAGGCTCAGCAGGAACTCAGCGAGGCAGAACAGGTTAGGAATACCGGGGTCAAGATCCGGGAAGAAGGACAGGAGCTGGGTGTCTATATCAACGGTAAGTTGTTTACCAGATACCATTTCGGGGATGTCCCCCGGCCGTTCTTTTATCCGGTGATCGGCCCGACCGGCCAGCCGATAACCCGCAGTTGGCCGATGCAGGAGGCCCCCAACGAGGAGCAGGATCATCCTCATCATCGTTCGCTGTGGTTCACGCACGGCAGCGTCAACGGCCAGGATTTCTGGGCGGAGCTGGAAAAATCAGGGACCATCCGGCATGATGAATTCACTCGAATCACTTCCGGGCCGGCTGCTGGGGTTATTGAATCCAAAAATTCCTGGGTGGCTAAGGATGGCAGGATTATCTGCACGGATACCCGTACCCATACTTTTTATAAGCGGGAGCAGGAAATCATTATGGATTTTGAGGTTACGATCCAGGCTACCCAGGGCGAGGTGGTTCTGGGCGATACCAAAGAGGGCAGCATGGCCCTTCGCCTGGCCCCGACGATGCGGCTGAAGGGCAAGGTGGCCCAGGGGCATATCGTCAACAGTGAAGGTGTTCGCGACGGCGATACCTGGGGCAAACGGGCGGCCTGGTGCGATTATTACGGCCCAATCGAGGGGGAGGTGGTAGGCGCAGCGATCTTCGATCATCCGCAAAATCCCCGCCATCCGACCTGGTGGCATGTGCGGGATTACGGTCTGTTCGCCGCTAATCCCTTTGGAATCCATGACTTCGAGAACCAGCCCGCAGGAGCTGGCGATCTGGTGATCCCGGCTAATCAGGACCTGAAATTCCGCTACCGTCTGGTCTTTCATCCGGGTGATGAAATACAGGGAAAAATCGAGAAGTTGTATCAGGAATACCGGGATTCCAAGTAAAAGTTCTTCTATGACAAAGGATAAGCTAGCGAGGCTCCCGCTGGTCGCTCCAGATTTCTATAAGTCTTTATTTTCGTTTTGGAAAAGTGCTATAAGTCTTTATTTTCGTTTTGGAAAAGTGCTATAAGTCTTTATTTTTGGTTTTGGGAAATTGCTGTAAGTCTTTATTTTTGGTTTTGGGAAATTGCTGTAAGTCTTTA
>JAKQBU010000469.1 GCA_029573975.1 Planctomycetota bacterium | reverse complement strand
ATTGGGCCGGCCAACGCTCGGTTTCATCCCATTTTCCTCCGCTGATTGTAAAAAGTTACTTTCGGCGAATCAATCGGTCTGGTTTTCTTGGGGGGGTTGTTTCGGGATTCTCCCCGGAAAAGCTTCACACCAGCAAATTTTCCATCCAAAACACGCCGGCGTCAAAAGCTCATCGTCCCCGTGTTGTTGGTCAGCCGGTGCCGTTTTGGAATGTCAATATCGACTTTTGACGGTTCCGTCACATGGAAATGATCCCCTGGATACAAAATCGAGCCTTGCAGTCCAGCATGAGCGGGATAAAGTACGCAAAAAAGTGCGTATTCGTATGATTTAGTCTTGTAAAATTTTGTTTTTAGAGTATAATAATTTTTCTATTTGATTTATCTATGAAATAAATTTGAAACCGTATTGGTCCTCGAATACTTATTCCGGCAAAATAGTATATCTTATAAAGGAGTATCTAAATGGCTTTGAACAAAGTTTTTCGGAAAATACGCAGATTTTCTACTACGAAAGAAAATTCCCCCGCTCGTCGCTCCCGCCAGCCCATTCAGCTGGAACAACTGGAACCACGGGTGCTTTTGAGTCTGGGTGTGACGGACCTGACCAGCCTGACCGCCCAGCAACTGGCCCAGAGCCTGGTCGGCAGCGGCGTCGTTGTCAGTAACGTGACTTTTACGGGTGATTTCGCCGCCGCCGGCAGTTTCACCGGCGGATTATCCGACGGTCTCGGCATCAATGGCGGTGTAATCCTCGCTTCCGGCAATATCTCCCTGGCGGCCCAAAAACCCAACCACGACGGTCAAACCGCATCTATGTCCACCTACCCTGACGGCGACGATGACCTTGACGCTCTCATTCCCGGCTATACGACCTATGATGCCTCTATCCTCGAATTTGACTTCGTTCCCAATTCCAGCACGCTGAGCTTTCAGTATATCTTCGCTTCCGAAGAATATAACTACTACGTTAACAGTACCTATAATGATGTCTTCGGCTTTTTCGTAAATGGCCAGAATATTGCCCTCATTCCGGGTACCACCACACCCGTATCCATTAACAATGTCAACCGCGGCAAATCCGGCGTCGATGCCCCCAGCAGCAGCAATAACGGCACCTACTTCCGGGCCAACGAAACCAGCGATTCCAGCGGTAACTGGCAGAGCGCCGGCCCTTATTCGATTCAATACGATGGGTTCACCTCCGTCCTTCAGGCTACTGCCACCGGCCTGACGCCGGGCCAGACCGCCCATATTAAGCTGGCTATCGCTGACGCCGGCGACCATAGCCTTGATTCGGCCGTATTTCTGGCCGGCGGCTCCTTCGTCTCCGGTGCCTCCGACGTCTCCATCACCAAGACAGCCTCCAAATCCACACCGGCACAAAACGAAACCTTCGCCTATACCCTTACGGTGCATGCTTCCGCCGCCTCGACCGGGGTGGTGGTCAGCGATATCCTGCCGGCGGGTCTGACCTATGTCAGCTCCACCGCCTCGCAGGGCACGACTTCCTTTACCGGCAACACCCTCACAGCCGCCCTGGGTGCCATCCCGGCTTCCGGTACGGCAACCGTTACCCTGACCGTGACCGCTGCGGGTACGGGTTCGCTCGTCAATACAGCCAGTGTCACCGCCAATGAATATGACGCCAACCTTGCCAACAATACCTCTTCTTCCACCATTGCTGTGGGCGGCAGCGGCGGCGGCACGATCTCCGGGGTGAAGTTTGTCGATGTCAACGGCAACGGCGTACGGGACGGCGGCCTGATTCAGGGAACCCTGCCGGATACCGTGTTTGTCATCGATGTGTCGGGCAGTACCACCAGCGGCTTCCAGGGAACCCCGGTCGGCAATCAGAATCCCGGCAAGGACAGCAGTTCCGATACCATTCTGGATGCGGAGATTGCCGGCTTCATTGCCCTCAACAATCAACTCATCGCCCAGGGATTCGGTACGACCGGCAAGGTGTCCATCGTTTCTTTCTCCAGTTCCGCCGCGAATGTGGATATGAATCCGGCCGTCGCCGGCGTACAGATTTATACCAATCCCTCGGCCGACAATGACGGGGATGGGATTCTCGATGTGGAAGAAGCTCTGCGGAGTTTGACCTCCGGCGGCGGAACCGATTATGAATCGGCCCTGCAGAAGGCCAAAGACTCCCTGACCGCCATGAGCACGGTTTCGGGCAACGGGAACGTCATTTTCCTTTCGGATGGGGAGCCAAATTACCAGAATTACGCGGATGATGTAACGGCGCTGAAGGCGGCCGCCGCGAATGTCCGGGCCTTCGGTGTGGGGACCGGGGCTACGCTGGCGACGCTGCAGACCATCGACGCCGGCGCCCAGATTTTTACCTCGACCAATGAGCTGCTCAACGTGTTTAGCGGGGCGGGCACGGGCGGCGGGACCAGCTATACCGAACCAGTGATGGCAGGTGTTACCATCTACCTCGATCTGAATAATAATGGGGTACTGAACAGCGGAGAACCTTCCACCATCACGGCTGCCGACGGCAGTTTCTCTTTTACCGGCCTGACCAGCGGCCAGACCTACTTCGTTCGCGAAGTCGTTCCGTTTGGTTATACCCAGACTACTTCCGATTACACCATAGTCATGGGCACCACACCCTCGACCAACCTGTCCATCGGCAACATGCTCGAACCCACTGTCACCCCGGACGATTTCACCATCTCCGGCTGGAAGTTTAACGACCTCGACGGCGACGGACTCCGTGATCCCGGCGAACCGGGCCTGGAAAACTGGGAAATCTTCCTCGACGACAACGCCAACGGAACCCTGGATTTTGGTGAAGAATGGACGTTGACGGATGCGGATGGCTATTTTCAATTCGATCTGAGCGAAGATGGCGGTACCTACCGTGTGGCCGAAGTGGTCCAGACTGCCGACTGGTATCAGACCTATCCGGGCAGTCCCAACTTCCCCGCCTGGCACACCGTAACCATCAGCCCCGCCAACGGCTGGCTTTATGTCACGGATCTGCTGTTCGGCAATCACGAGAAGATCCCGTCCAATCTTTCGACGGAGTTGATTTCCGGCACGAAGTTCAATGATTTAAACGGCAACGGGATCCGGGATGGCGGCCTGATTCAGGGTACCGATCCCGATGCCGTCTTTATCATCGATGTCTCCGGCAGCACTGCCAGCAGCTTCATCGGTACGCCGGTTGGCGACCTCAATAACAACGGTGTCGCCAACACCATTCTCGATGCGGAGATCGCTGGCTTTATCGCCCTGAACCAGCAGTTGATTGTGCAGGGTTTCGGCAATACCGCCCATGTGGCGATCGTGTCCTTTTCCAGTGCGGCGGCGAATCTGGATATGGATCCCGTTGCCGCCGGTGTGCAATATTATACCACCCCCTCCGCGGACAAAAATAATAACAGCGTCCCGGATGTCGTAGAGGCCCTGAAAACCCTCTCCTCCTCCGGCGGCACCGATTATGAAAAAGCCCTCCAGGCCGCTCTGACCGCCTACAACAACCTGAACACTTCGGCCAGCAACGCCAACATCATCTTCCTCTCCGACGGTGAGCCGAACTATCAGAATTATAACGATGATGTCACGGCCATCAAGGCCACCGGCGCCAATGTCCGGGCTTTCGGGGTGGGGACCGGCGCGACACTGAGTACCCTCCAGCAGATTGACACCGGTGCTCAGATCTTCACCTCTACCAATGAACTGCTGAACGTCTTTAGCGGGGCCGGCACCGGAACCGGCGGTTCGACCACCTATACCGAGCCGGGCATCGGCGGCGTCACAGTCTATCTGGACCTGGACAACGACGGCCAACTCGACTCCGGTGAACCCTATCAGATTACCGGTACCGACGGTTCTTATACCTTCTCCGGTCTGATCGAAGGGGAGACGTATGTGATTCGCGAAGTGGTTCCCAACGGATTTGCCGCTACGTCCGGCCCCTATACGGTAACCGTGGGGGAAGACAGCACGCTGAACCTCAATTTCGGCAACCAGGAACAGGCGGCTACCCAGCCGGACTTGCTGGCCAAATCGCTCAGCTTCACCGGCGGGCCGATTGTGGTGCCGGGCGACAAGCTGACGCTTTCGTTTGTTATTTCGAATGTAGGAACGGAGACTGCGGATGGGCCGGTCAATATTTCCTTCTATGCCTCCGCGGATAGTGTGCTGGATGCCTCCGACACGGAAATCGGTACGTTGGCCAACCAGAAGATCAATCTGGATCCAGGCGAGGATTCCAAGGCTTACACACTGAAGAATTATGTGATCCCATCCAATATGCTGCCGGCGGATATGACTCTCATTGCCAAAGTGGAAGCTGCCGATACCTCCATACCGGAAACCAACCTGACCAATAACACGACGACCGCCGATATGGATGTGCGATGGCGGTTTGGAAGCTGGGATAATGATGGAGATGGGGTACTCGACCGCAAAAATGTCAAGCTTACGGTTCAGGATGCCCTGGGGGTAACCTGTACCTTCACGATGGGCGGAGCCGGCTATGGGGAACTGGACGGTCCCAACTTTAACCTGATGACCCTGAACAACTCCACCCTGAAATCCAAAGTCGCCATCAAGACCAGCGGCGGCGGGACCACCATTCAGGATATTACCTGTGACGGGGACCTGGGCGACCTCAAGGCCAGCACCACCAACCTGGGCGACTCCTTCAGTTCGGTCGGTACCGTTGCCGGCTTCCTGATGAACGATGCCGTGGCCTCCGGCAAGCAGATTCCCTTCTCCATCGGCTCTGCCATCGGAGCGGCGAAACCCGGCAAGATCGGCTTCCACCAGATTAAAAATGTCACCTTCTCCTCCCAGTCCGCCATTGGCTCGCTGACTTTCGCCGAATGGCTGGATGACGGCGCGGCCGACGCCATCACCGCCCCCAGCATCGACAAACTCGAAGCCAAGGGCGACCAGAAAGGCGGGCTGGATGGGGATTATATGGCTGACGCCACCCTTTCGAATGCCGCCTCTACCATGTCGGCACTGACCGTCAACGGTTTAATGAACGGTTCGGTCCGCACGGCTGGCAGTATCAAGGCCGTCAAATTGGTGGCTGCGTTGGACAGCACCATTACCGCCGGCATCAGCAACAGTGTATCCGGTTTGCCGACCTCCGCCGGACAGATTACCAACTCGACCGCCTCCATCGGCTCCGTCAAGATGGGCGGTAAGAAGAACATTCAGGATATGACTGGTAATGCCGCTTATGGCAAGCATTCCTATGCCAATACCAACATCAGTGCCCCGAACATGGGCGCCATTACCCTGATTGGTGTCCAGCGGAACAATAGCGGTACGGACCACGGCCTGGCCGGCGACACCTTCAAATCCATCAAGGTAACCCAGCCGGACAAGAAGAGCTATAGCTGGGATGCCAAGAATAACACCTGGAAGACCAGCCCCGTCGAAACCTGGGCCGACTTCACCGTCAACCTTCTCTAAATGGTTAACCGGTTCATGAACCACCCGCCTCTGCCGATGTCATCTCGGCAGAGGCTTTTTTATGGGGATTTATGGATTTGCCTCGATAGGGCAGTATAACCCGCATATCTCACGGGATTTTGACAAATATATTGATAACTCAATGGTTCAACATGTCTTATGTACTATTTACCCGTTCGCCAACATCAACTGTCTGTTTTCAGCGTGAATTTTTGGCTGCCTTCAAGGCCGCAGGAGCTATCTTCCGCAGGCATATAAGAATATATGTTGAGGACAGATAGCGACGAGAACGAAGAAGGCGGGCAAAAAGACCGCTGAAAATCGAAAGCCTGTGAGATATGCGGGTTAATTTCCGATACAGTACAAATTCTGGGCGGTGCGGAGATAGAGCCGCTGGTTGGCGATAGCAATGGAGGCCTGAATCGGCCCTTCGCCCATTTCGATGCGGGAAAGGATTTTAAATTCGGCGGGACCGGCGGCCAGGACGATGGCCTGTCCGCCTTCGTCGATACAATAGATTTTGCCGTCGGAGGCGGTCAGGGAGGCGCGGTAAGGCTCTTTGGCCTCCAGCCGTCCCTGCCATTTCTGCTGGCCGGTCAAAGGGACAAAACAGGTCAGGGGATTTTTATTTTTGATGCAGTCCAGCACGTATAAAAGGCCGTCGTAATAGAGGGGGGTGCTGCAATCGGGATTGAATTTTTCAAACTGCCATGCCACCGCCTCGTCGGTCATAGTGCCGGTCAGTCCGGTTTTTAACGCGAACAGGCCGTTGTTCTTGGGCCGGGACGCAAAGATCAAACCTTCGGCGGCGAGGGGAGTGGGAATGGTCCGCCAGTCGATGCGTTTTCGGTCCGCGCTATAACCGTAGCGCCAGATTTCCTCTCCAGTCTGCGGATTATGGCCGGTGAGATGGTCGCTGCCGAAAATAATCATTTCATCCTTTCCGTTGACGGTCTGAACGATGGGAGTACTGTAGGTTTCCAGGGATTCCTCTTTCGCGTCGGTGTCCCGCTGATGCAGCCAGAGTTCTTTCCCCGTCATTTTGTCAGGGCCAGCAGAAAGGAATTCAAGGGTTTGTCGCTTTGCGGATCACGGTAGGGCGTGGTTTTGCGGAGAACCAGAATATACACAATGTCCTGATAGAGAAACGGGCTGGAACTGTAACCGAACATATGGGCCAGGTTGCCGTATTCCTGTTCGATGTTCCGCTGCCAGAGGATGTTCCCGGCGTAATCCAGTCCGGCCAGATCGCCGTTGCCGAAGAGGAAATAGACATGCTCCCCATCGGCGGCGGCGGAGGGGGAGGCCATGTTGTTGCGGGGCCAGTCCTCGCGGGAGGCGCCCAGTTTTTTCCGCCAGAGTTCCCGGCCGTCTTTTTCATCGAAACAGAGGGCCAGCAGGTCACGGGATTCTTTGTCGGTGGAGGTGAGGAAGATTTTTCCGTTGCAGATGATGGGGGTGGCTGCGCCCGGGCCGGGCATTGGGCAGACCCATTTGACATTTTCGGTCTTGCTCCAGGTATCGGGCAGGTTTGGCTCGTCGGTGGAGCCGTTGAGGAAGGGGCCGCGCCACTGGGGCCAGTCGCGGGCCTGGGCGGGGAGGACCAGGGTTATCAGGATTGTCAGTGCAGTTAAGGTCTGTCGAATCATGGATTTTTAGCCCTTTATGTTGTTTTTCAGAGTTTCTAATTGCCGGATCGAAGCAGGTGAGAAGGTCCCGTCCTGATAGATGCTGAGGTTGAAGGTCATGGGGGCGCGTTGTTTTTGGCAGAGTCGGACGAAGGAGAGGATTTGTTCGTCGGTATATAGAGGTTGGGGGATTTCGGTATCGGGTTGGGAATGCACCCAGGATTTTTCATCCAGGCAGGTCCAGCCGTGCCATTGCAGGCCGTTGTCCAGAAAGCGGCCGGCGGGGGGGTGATTCAGGTCCGTCAGCTCACCGGCCCAGTAGTCCTGATGGGCGGTGTAAAGATA
>JAKQBU010000458.1 GCA_029573975.1 Planctomycetota bacterium | reverse complement strand
GGGGTGTTGGAATTGGAAATTTTTGGAGATATGGCTGTGAAGAGAGCGGAGTTGGTGCGGCGGGGGATGCGGGCGGTGGTGGTGTTCGTGTGGGTATGGGCGGGGCTGGCGGCGGTGGCGTCGGGTCAGGAGGAGGGCGGGCCGGCGACGGAGGAGAAGGCGGGGCCGCAGCAGGGAGTGACGGGGGATTACCGGATATTTGATCCGCTGGTGGATGTGTGCGATCTGATACACAGGAACTATGTGGTGGAGACGGATGATAAGGAGCTGGTGACGGGGGCGATCAACGGGATGCTGCATGAGCTGGATTTTTACAGCGAGTATATCCCGGCGCCGGAGGTGGAGGCGTTTCAGAAGCAGACCAGCGGCAGTTATGAGGGGATCGGGATCGGGATCGACAGCAAGGAGGGGAATCTGATCGTAATCAGCCCGTTTGAGGATTCGCCGGCGTACAAGGCGGGGGTGCAGGCGGGGGATATGATTCTGGAGGTGAACGGGCAGGAGACCAAGGGGTGGAGCAATACGAAGGCGGTGAAGGAGATGACGGGGGAGGCGGGTTCGGAGGTGAAGATCAAGGTGCGGCACGCGGACGGGGAGGAGGAGGAGATTGTGATTGTGCGGGAGCGGATCCAGGTGCCGACGATCAAGGGGTGGCGGCGAGAGGCGGCTGGGGGGTGGGATTATATGCTGGACGAGGAGTCGAAGGTGGGGTATGTGCGGCTGAGCCAGTTTGTGGAGGAGACGGCGGGGGAGCTGGACGCGGCGATGGAGAAATTGCAGCAGCAGAAGATGGAGGCGCTGATCCTGGACTTGCGGTCGAATCCGGGGGGGCTGATGTCGGCGGCGGTGGAGGTGGTGGACCGGATGATCGACCACGGGGTGATTGTGTCCACGCGCGGGGCGCATACGGCGCCGCAGGAGCAGACGGCGCAGGCGCAGGGGACGTATCCGCGGTTTCACCTGGTGATCCTGATTGACCAGGGGTCGGCGAGTGCGGCGGAGATTGTTTCGGGTTCGCTGCAGGACCACGGGCGGGCGGTGGTGGTGGGGCAGCGGTCGTGGGGGAAGGGGTCGGTGCAGCGGGTGTTCCGGCTGCCGGATTCGGGGGACGCGGTGAAGATTACGACGGATTACTATTATCTGCCGAAGGGGCGGTGCGTGCACCGGCTGCCGGGCAGCGACACGTGGGGGGTGGACCCGGATGTGGAGGAGAAGCTGGACCCGAAGAAGTTTGGGGAGCTGCGGGACCTGCTGGAGGAGCTGATGATGCAGCCGGCGGCCAAGGAGAAGGCGGAGGCCGAGAAGGTGGAAACGGAAACAGGGGACGATAATAAGGCGAATGAGGCGGAGGCGAAGAAGGCGCTGGCGGAGCGGCTGCTGGAGCTGGACGGGCAGTTGGCGCAGGGGCTGAAGCAGTGCAAGGGACTTATTCGGGCGCGTCCGGGCTTGCAGCCGCTGGGGGCGGCGGGGGATTGACGGGCCTATAAAAAATCAAACCTGCCTATTTCACGGGCTTTGGGTTTTCAGCGGCCTTTTTGTAGCTTCGGGGCGGAGGCGGTGAGGATGATTTGATCGCGGGGGATTTCGCGGCGGATGTTTTTTTCTTGATTTGCGGGGAGAAAGGGGTATAATGGCGATATTCAGATAAAGGAACAGGAAAATGAAAAGAAGACTGATCGAGCTGGGCTGTACTTTTTTATTGGTAAGTGCGATGGGGGCGTTTGTGTTCTGGTGCGGGTACCGGGTGGGGAAGTTTGAGACGGAATGCCGGGCGATTCAGGATTTGAAGATGGAGGCTCCGTATTCGCCGATCGGGGAGATGGCGAGCCGGGCAAGCCGGGGGAATTGCGGGTAGGGGGAGTGGTGCGGAGTGCAGCGGTTACGCGGCTGGGAGGGGCTGTGCGGGCTGGGTAAGGCGGAAAAGGGGCGGGAATCGGTTTTTTTGTGCGGATGATTTGCCTGGGGCCGGATTATATTCTATTTTTCCAGTACGAGTGCAGTTTTGAATCTGTAGAAAAATAGAGGCAGCGAGTATGGTATCCAGGCAAGACGAAGATTGCAGGCGAGAGGGCCGTCCGGGCACGAAAGCGATTCGGATGGCGGAGGGGGCATTTTCCCGTCCCTGTTCCACGGATTCCGCCCCCCCGGTACGGGGCTATCCGGCGGCGGTGGCGGCGCAGGGGCGGCCGGGGATTCCGCGGCGGGAGAAGCTATCGGCGGCGGAAAATCCGCCGGTGCGGCGTGCGGGATTTTTACCGGCGTTTGTTTTGCCGCATTTTGCCAGTCAGGCGCCGGCGGCAGGGGCGGCGTCCGGACCGGGACAGGAGAAAGGCGAATGAGCACCCAGACTCCGATCCGAACCGGTCTTCGTTTTGGGGATTGGCTGATTAGCCGGGGGCTGCTCAGCCAGGCGCAGTTGGCCGAAGCACTGACGGATCAGAAGATCCACGGGGGGCGGCTGGGGGAGGTTCTGTGCCGGCTGCATATGCTGAACGAGGAGCAACTGGTAAAGGGGCTGGCGGACTATTTGTCGATTGACCGGATTCGGCTGGAGGACATTAGCCGGATCAACCTGCAGGTGGCCCGTTCGCTGCCGGAGGCGATCGCGCAGCGGTTTTGCCTGCTGGCGGTCGGGATGGAGAAGGAGGCGGTGGTGCTGGCGATGGCCGATCCGCTGGACATTGTGGCGATGGACACGGTGCGGGGGAAGCTGAAGCGGCAGATTATCATCAAGATTGCGTCGAAGGCGGAGATCCGCAGTACGATGCAGAAGGTGTATCACGGGTCGGATGCGGAGGAGCAGCGGCTGCGGGATTTAATCGAACTGGAAGCGGGGGTGGAGGAGGACGAGGGGGACTTTACGGACGACGATTTATCGGTAGCGGATATCAGCGGGGAGGCGGCGGCGGGGAAGGCGCCGGTAATCCGGTTTGTGGATTTGCTGCTGAGCCAGGCGGTGAAGAGCCGGGCGAGCGATCTGCATATCGAGCCGCAGGAGAATGCGATGTCGATCCGGATGCGGGTGGACGGGGATTTGCGGGAGATGGTGCCGCCGCCGCGGAAGATGCAGATGGCGGTGCTGGCGCGGATTAAGATTTTGTCGAAGATGGATATCGCGGAACGCCGTCTGCCGCAGGACGGCCGTTTTAAAATCAAATCGACCGGGCATGATATCGATGTGCGGGTGTCTTCGATCCCGACGATCTATGGGGAAAAGATCGTGATGCGAATTCTGGATTCGGGAGCGGCCAAATATGATATGGACGGACTGGGGCTGGAGCCGGCGCTGCTGAAGCAGTTCAAGGGGGCGTTGTCGCAGCCGCACGGGATTGTGATAGTTACCGGACCTACGGGCAGCGGGAAGAGCACCACGCTGTATTCGGCGTTACATTTTTTGAAGGACCCGCGGAAGAACATCACGACGGTGGAAGATCCGGTGGAATACCGGATGAAGGGAATCAATCAGATACAGGTAAAACCGGAGATAGAGCTGGATTTTGCCAAGTGTTTACGGGCGATCCTGCGTCAGGATCCGGATATTGTGATGATCGGGGAGATCCGGGATAAGGAGACGGTGGAGATTGCGATCAAGGCGTCGCTGACGGGCCATCTGGTCTTAAGTACGTTCCATACGAATGATGCTCCCAGCGCGATCGGCCGATTGGTATCGATGGGTATCGAGCCGTTTTTGCT
>JAKQBU010000435.1 GCA_029573975.1 Planctomycetota bacterium | reverse complement strand
GAAAATGCCGATTTTATGGGTAGAGAAAACGCCAGCGTCAAAAGTTCCTGACCCCCTGTTATTGGGGAGCCAGAGCCGTTTTTGGATGACTATATCGACTTTTGGCGATTCCGTCAGAGAATATGTACTTGTAAGGAATCTTGCGAATACTGGAAAGAGAAAGTCCGATAATATAGGTTCGGGGTGTATTGAGGACTAGAAGTTCATGCCGATTTTGCTGCATGTAAATGAGCTGGAGCCGGGGATGTGCCTGGCCAGTAATATTGTCAATCGCTTCAATATTTTACTGGCACATGGGCGCAAGCTCACGGAAAATGACATCAAGGCCCTGCGGCGGAAATTTCCGGACTTGACTGTCCAGATTATTGATCCGGTTCTGGATCAGGTAGTCGAATTCGAAGACATTCTCAGGGATCAGAAGATTTCCCAGGAGGTACGCCGGAATGTGGCCTCGGTGGTGGGCCGGGTGAGCAAGACGCTCAGTTCGGGGCTGGCGCTGGAAGCGGATAATATCTCCGGGATTCAGAAGGTGATCGAGGAGATGGTCCAGTATCTTCAGGATAATCCGATTACGATGGCGATTATCGAACAGAGCCATACCTGGGATGAATACCTGCAGGAGCACTGTGCCAATGTTTTTTACCTGAGCCTGGTGATCGGCAATACGATTCGGAATTATATTAAACAGGAGCGGGAGCGGCTCAGTGCGGCGAAAACCCTTCCGAACGGGATGAATATTACTCCTTTGGCCACGGCGGCGATTTTTCATGATATCGGTATGGTGGGGCTGGAGAAGCTGTATCAGAAAGCGGAACCGCTGAGCGGGGAGGAAATCCGTCAGGTCAAACTGCACCCGCAGACGGGGGCGGCCATGCTGCCGGAGTCGATTGACCCGATGGTGAAGCAGATTATCCGGCAGCACCATGAAAATCAGGACGGCAGCGGGTATCCGGAAGGGCTGCCGGGCGATCAAATCAATATTTTTGCACGGATCATGCGGGTGGCCGATGCCTATTCCGCGGCGGTATCCACGCGGCCGTATCAAAAGGGCAAATCGCCGCACCGGGTCTTATACGAGATGTTTTATGGGGATTATCGCCGTTTTTACGATCCGCTGGTGCTGAAGATTTTTGCCAGTGTGATCCAGCCGTTCCAGGTAGGAAGCAAGCTAACGCTGAAGAGCGGCAAGACGGCGGTGGTGGTTCGGTATAACCGGCTGGACCCGTTTAATCCGGAAGTCATCGTGGCGTTTGACGAGTTGGGGGATCCGCTGGGCAGGAACGAGCTGGAGGGGCCCTTCTTCTTGAAAGATCGCGCGGATATGCAGGCGGCATTCTTTGGGAAGGAAGATATTTCCTATTTGAATGGTGTTACGCACGATACACTCTCCGTACCCGGCACCATGCGGGAAATCATCCGGTCGTGTACGGATATGTTTGAGCTGGCCTATCCGTAAGAGAGGGGGCAGGGGGCGGATTACCCCGGCGCGGGATATCGTTCTTTACCTGAACCCATCGTTGCGTATAATGTGAGGTAAGCAGTGATGAGAATGGTACTTTGAAAAATCCAAACGACTTACAGTTGAGGATTGAGAATGGATATCAAACTGAGTTTTCTGGGGGCGGCGCAGAATGTGACGGGATCCCGTTTTTTGCTGGAGGCCAATGGCGTGCGGATACTGGTGGATTGCGGGTTGTACCAGGAGCGGGATTTTCAGGAGCGAAACTGGGATGATTTTCCGGTACCCATCTCCTCCATCCGCGTGGTGCTTTTGACCCATGCGCATCTGGATCACTGCGGGTGGCTGCCGCGGCTGGTGCAGGAGGGCTTCCAGGGGAACATCTATTGCACTTCGGCAACGCAGGAGATCGCGAAAATCGTTTTGATGGATGCGGCTCACCTGCAGGAAGAAGACGCCAACTTTAAAAAGAAACGGCACAAGAAAGAAGGACGGAAGGGCCCTTTTCCGGAAGAACCGCTTTATACGACAGAGGATGCCCAGAAGTGTTTTCCGCTGTTTCAGCCCTGCCGCTATGAAAAGCCGGTCGAGGTGGCGGAGGGGATCGAGGCGTGTTTTCACAATGTCGGGCATATTCTGGGTGCGGCGGCGATCACGGTCCGGGTGCAGCAGAACGGACAGAGCCGGACGATTTTGTTTTCGGGGGATGTGGGGCGGTGGGATCGGCCGATCCTGAAGGATCCCAGCCTGATCGAGCAGGCGGATTATGTGCTGGTGGAGTCCACGTATGGGGACCGGATTCATGAGAGCCGGGAGCGGGTGAAGGAAAAGCTCTGCCAGGTGATTCGGCAGACCAAGCGAACGGGCGGGAATATTATTGTGCCCAGCTTTGCCATCGAACGGGCGCAGGAGATATTGTATTATCTGAATGAACTGCTGCTGGAAGGATGTGTACCCTATCTGATGACGTTTCTGGACAGCCCCATGGCGGTCAGCGTAACGAAAGTATTTCAGGAACATCCCGGATTGTATGATAAAGAAATGATTAAGCGGATTCATTCCAATACTTCTCCCTTTGAACTACCGGGCTTGACGATGGTGCAGAAGACGGCGGAGTCCAAGACGATTAACAATATCACCGGCACGGTGATGGTGATTGCCGGTTCCGGGATGTGTACGGGCGGTCGGATCAAGCATCATCTGTTCAATAATATCAGCCGGCCGGAATGCACGGTACTGTTTGTCGGGTATCAGGCGGCGGGTACGCTGGGCCGGGAGATTCTGGAAAAAGCCCACGATGCCAAAGAGACCGGCCGGGAACAGGAAGTGCGGATCTTGGGACAGAACCTGCCCATGCGGGCCCGGATCGACAAGATCAACGGATTTTCGGGCCACGCCGACCGGGAGGAACTGGACCGCTGGCTTGCCGGCCTGAAAGAACCGCCCAAACACGTATTTGTGATTCACGGCGAAACCAATACCGCCCATACATTCGCCGACCATCTGCGTGAAAAGAACGGCTGGTCGGTTTCCGTCCCGTCCTATAAGGAGACGGTAAAGTTGGAGTAATGGGAAAACCTTTTCAGGGGGAAAAGAAAAGGGCCGCGGGGTGCTGTCAGCTGGGGGGGGGCAACCGACAGCGGGAGGGGTACCCGCGACCCAGATCGTATAATACCAAGATAAATCCAAACTCGTCAAGTAAAAGAAATAGAATTTTGCCGGGTATTCCAAATTTATTTTAACATGGCAGCGTTATAAAAATCTGGTCAGGAAAGACCACGGTTAACAATGAATTATACAAAAACAGAAAAAAATGTTATAAATATATAATTTACAATATTTAAAAAGATATTACTATTTGTATATAAAAATACAAAATATGCTAAGCCGCCCGTACGAATATGGTTAAAACGGAAACAACATTCAGTAAATTATCTGATAATAATTTCAGGTAAACCTTACGACAGACGCCAGCGTCAAACGTCATAAGCTCTTCGATCCCTTGTTATTGAGGAGCCAAAGTCGTTTTGGGAGGTCCATAACGGCTTTTGACGGTTCCGTTACGGAAGGGAAATTCTTGCCAGGACGGGATGGTCGCTTTGGCGGAGGGAGAGCAGCCATAGCTGCTGGTCGGGCAGGCCGGTTTGAGCCAGGTGCCAGTGGAGCCAGTCCGAAAAGGCGGGGCCATGATCTTCACCGGTGAATTTGAGGAGGACCTTGTGCCAGGACCGGCCGTAGGAGGGGATTTGCGGTTGAGAGAGCCATTTCAACAGGCAGAAGTCGATGATTTGGTTCCGGGTACCGATGCAGTCGTTATCTGCCGTTTCCGTCAGCTGGAGTTTTCTGGTTCGTTTGCCGCCCCAGTTTTTGATATCGAATTCGAGGGCAAGCTCCCGCAGAAAAACGGAGAGATGATATTGCCCGTTTTCCGCTTCGGTAATCCGGATTTCATGGTCGGCCAGGTCATAGAGGCGGCAGGAGATTTTGGGAATATGCAGGAGGAGGGATTTCTGGTGGAGGAGATCCCGTATGATTTGGCGGGAGGCATCGATGACGGCCAGGCGATGGTCCATTACCCAGCGGTAGATATCGGGAGAAATGGAACGATTCATTTTCATCAGGAGCGGCAGAATCTCTTCCAGCCCCTGGGCGATGAACTGCCGGCGTTTTTCGAGGGAGTAATTTTCATCGGCCAGATATTGGCCGGCCAGACGGGCCAGGGATTCAATCTGCTGTTGCTGGGGAAGGCTGAATCCAGCCTGTTCATAGTGATTGCCGATTTCCTGTAAGGCATATTGGATGGAACGGAGTTCGTTTCGGGAGCCGGCGGCGGGGAGGACGGGGGCCTCCAGGGATTCGGCGCCGGCCAAGTGGCGGATGGTATCGAGGATGAGGCGGGCGGACTGCTGCATAGCCTGGTAATCGAGCCGATCGGCGGTATCGCCGGGTTTATGGTAATCGGGGAAGGTTCCGCAACTGAAAAACAGGCAGGGGAAACCGTAAGTTTCGAAGGGGGCATGATCGCTGCGCAGGGTGGAGAAGTCCGCCCCGATGGGCAGAATTTTAAGGTTTTGCTTTTGTCCCCAGCGGATGATCTGCTCTTCCAGCGAGGGATAATTTTCCGTACCGGAAACGAAGAGAGCCTGTTTTACGACGTCCATGAAATATCTGCCGATCAGGTCGATATTGACGACGGCGACGAACCGGGCGGGATCGAAATCCGGCTGGCAGGTGAAGGCGAAGGAGCCGAGCAGGCCCATTTCTTCGCAGTCGAAAGCGGCAAAGGCGATGGAACGCCGGGGAGGATTCGGGCTAGCGGACAATACCCGGGCAATTTCCAGCAGGGCGGCCACGCCGGAGGCATTGTCGGCGGCGCCGGGGCAGAAACCCAGGGGTGTCTGCCCCAGGTGGTCATAATGGGCGGAGAGCAGGACGATTTCGCCGGTATGGTCGGGATCGGCGCCGGGCAAAACGCCGATTAGATTGGCTCCCAGTCCAAAAGGCTGTTCGTAGGCAGAGCGGCTGGCCCAGGGTTTCAGGCGGTATTGCTGGTAGAGGGTTTTTATATACGTACGGGCCAGGGCAGCGCCCTGGGTAAAGGGTCTGCGCCCTTCCAGATGCGGCTGGGTGAGATAGTGGACGTGTTCGGATAAGGTTTGCGTTTCGATGGCGCTGTCGTCCGGCTGAAGCGGAGGGCGGGCAGCCGCCGGCAGCCGGGTACATATAAGAAACAGCAGGCAGAGGATCGATTGTATGTGACAGGTCATGGAATACATTTCCGGTATTGGTTGTAACTGGTGAATCGCGAAAAAGTTAAGTTTGACGCCAGCATCAAAAGCTATTCGACCGCCTGGTATTGGAGAGCCAGAGCTGTTTTTGGCGGTTCCGTCCAGTTTTATAGGGTTCCTTTCCGTCTTGGGGGCTTGCCGAAGCCCGGCACGTTGATGCAGATTATACGCAGAGGAGGAGGGAGTGTTACAGGGAAAAAGGGAAATAATTCTTAACCCGCATTTCTCACGGACTTTCGATTTTCAGCGGTCTTTTTGTCCGGCTTCTTCGTTCTCGTCGCTATCTGTCCTCAACCTATATATGTATAGGCCTGCGGAAGATAGCTCCTGCGGCCTCGAAGACGTACAAAAATTCGCGCTGAAAACAGACTGTTGAAACTGGTGGACCGAAAAATAGTTCATAAGACATTCTGGATCATGGAGTTATCAATATATTTATCAAAATCCCGTGAGAAATGCGGGTTAAATCCTATTGACACCTAAGGTTATCCATCCTACCATAGCCGAGTTTTATCGGTTGGTAAAAGAAATAAGAAATCAGCTTGGGCTGACAGAAGGTTAGATAGCCAATATAGAAAGGATCAGAGCAATGGCAAAAACCCAGAAAATGGTTTATTTTTTTGGTAACGGCAAAGCGGAAGGCAATGCCAAAATGAGGGCGATTCTCGGCGGCAAGGGAGCGAATCTGGCGGAAATGACGAACCTGGGGATTCCGGTGCCGCCGGGCTTTACGATTGCGACGGAGACCTGCGATGCGTATTACAAATCGGGCGGGAAGTGGCCGGGCGATCTGGCCAAACAGGTGGATGCGAATCTGGCGAAGCTGGAGAAGGCGATGAACGCCAAGTTGGGCGATCCGCAGAAGCCGCTGCTGGTGTCGGTGCGGAGCGGGGCGGCGGCGTCCATGCCGGGGATGATGGATACGGTGCTGAATCTGGGGTTGAACGACAAGGTGATCCAGGGGATTATCGCCAAGACCGGCAATGCCCGGTTTGCCTATGATTCCTACCGCCGGTTTATCGACATGTTCGGCGATGTGGTGATGGGCTGCTATCATGAACATTTTGAGGAGGCTATCGAGGCCCTCAAGAAAAAAGTGGGCGTAAAACTGGACAACGAACTGAATGCCGATCAGCTCAAAGAGCTGGTGGAGTTGTACAAGGCCGTTTATCAAAAGCAGATCGGCAAGCTGTTCCCCCAGGATCCCAGGGAGCAGTTGGAACATGCCATCAACGCGGTGTTCCGCTCGTGGAATTCGGACCGCGCCAAGAAATACCGGCAGTTGAATAACATCACCGGCCTGCTGGGAACGGCCGTGAATGTGCAGGCGATGGTATTCGGGAATATGGGCGATGATTGCGGGACGGGCGTCTGCTTTACGCGGAACCCCAGCACCGGCAAGAAGGAATTCTATGGCGAATTCCTGATGAATGCCCAGGGTGAGGATGTGGTGGCGGGGATTCGCACGCCGGAACCCATGATTGCCCTGAAAAAGATCAACGCCAAATTGTACAAACAGCTAACGGATACCATGACCCGGCTGGAGAAGCACTACAAGGATATGCAGGATATCGAATTTACCATCCAGCAGGGCACCTTGTTCATCTTGCAGACCCGCAACGGCAAACGGACTACCGCCGCCGCTCTGAAGACGGCCTGCGATATGGTGAAGGAAAAACTGATTACCAAAAACGAGGCGGTCGGGCGGATTTCGCCGGAGCAACTGGATCAACTGCTGCATCCGAGTTTCAAGACGGGCGCCAAAAAGAATGTGGTCGCCAGGGGATTGCCGGCCTCTCCGGGGGCGGCGGTGGGACAAGTGGTCTTTACCGCTACCGATGCGGAGCACTGGGAAGAGAAGGGCCACAAAGTGATCCTGTGCCGCATCGAGACCAGCCCGGAAGACATCGGCGGGATGGACGCGGCGGTGGGGATTTTGACCCAGCGTGGCGGGATGACCTCGCACGCGGCGGTGGTGGCACGCGGCATGGGCCGCTGCTGTGTGGCGGGTGTCTCGGCGATTGCCATCAATTACAAGGTCAAAGAAATGACCGTCGAGGGCAAAGTGATTAAAGAAGGCGACTGGATCAGTCTGGACGGCTCGACCGGTGAGGTGATGCTGGGCCAGGTGGAGACGATGGAGCCTAAGCTCAGCGGCGATTTCGCGACCTTGATGAAGTGGGCGGATGAAATCCGGCAGATCGGGGTGCGGACCAATGCGGATACCCCGGACGATGCCAAACGCGCCCGCGAATTCGGCGCCGAGGGCATCGGGCTGTGCCGGACGGAACATATGTTCTTCGAAGGCGAGCGCATCTGGCCGGTGCGGCAGATGATCCTCTCCGCGGAAGAATACAAGAAACTCAAAGAACAGATTGCCGTCTGCGAAGACAGTGCGAAACTGGCGGAATTGAAAAAGGCGTTTGCCAAACCGCAGGAAGAGTTTGAAGGAGCCTTGAAGGCCCTGCTGCCCTATCAGCGCAGCGACTTCGAGGGGATTTTTGAGGCGATGGCGGGCCTGCCGGTGACGATTCGTCTGCTGGATCCGCCGCTGCATGAGTTCCTCCCGCAGGATGACAAGAGCCAGGAAGAGATGGCCAAGCGACTTTCCATTTCGCCGGCGAAGGTCAAGGCCATGGTGGAAGAGCTGCACGAGTTCAACCCGATGCTGGGCCATCGCGGCTGCCGGCTGAGCGTGACCTATCCGGAGATCGCGCGGATGCAGGCGCGGGCCATTATGGAAGCGGCGATCAACGTGAGCAAGAAGAGCCGCAAAAAAGTGGTCCCGGAAATCATGATCCCGCTGGTAGGGACGATCAAGGAATTGACGTTTGTCAAGAAACATGTGATCGACGAGATTGAGGCGGTGTTCAAAGAGAAGAAGACCAAACTGGTGTACCTGGTCGGCACGATGATCGAGGTGCCGCGGGCCGCCCTGACGGCGGAAGAAATCGCCACGGAAGCGGAATTCTTCAGCTTCGGCACCAACGACCTGACCCAGATGGGCATGGGCTTCAGCCGCGACGACGCTGGCAAGTTCCTGAATGAATATACCAAGCTGGGGATTTATGAGCGGGATCCGTTCCAGTCGCTGGACCAGGTGGGCATCGGCAAGCTGATTCAACTGGGCATCGAAGGCGGCCGCAAGACCAACAAAAAACTCAAGGTCGGCATCTGCGGCGAGCACGGCGGCGACCCCGCCAGCATCGGCTTCTGCCACCGGGTCGGCATGAACTATGTGTCCTGCTCCCCCTTCCGCGTGCCCATCGCGCGGCTGGCGGCGGCGCAGGCGGCTTTGAAGAAGTAGTTGAATTTGCTTTTTTAGCCAGACTAACGAAAATCCCCGGGATTTAAACCCTGGGGATTTTTTTTGTATAAGTCTGTCTTGTCAAGAAACGTCCTATAACTCAAGTAATTAGACAGGTTTTGTCGAATAATATCAGGAGTTATAGTACGCTAATTTCTTGTCAATTAGTGGTTTTGGTAAAAAATGAAGAATTCAATCCCGGTGTATGTGCCATTCCTGTTTTTGGTACTGATATTCGGTAGTTTTTCTAAGGTATCGCGGGCGGCTACCTGGCAGGTGGGAAGCGGCGGGGATTTTACCAGCATCCAGGCGGCGTTGAGTGAACCCAATGTTGTTGATGGGGATATAATCGTTGTGGCTGAAGGTATTTACTATGAGAACATCGATTTTTCAGGCAAGGCGGTAACGCTGTGCAGCAGCAATCCTGACGATCCGAATGTGGTGGCGGCTACCATCATTGATGGAAGTCAGCCTGCCGATTCGACGTATGCCAGCGTGGTGAGTTTTCAGAACGGAGAAGGGCGGGATTCGGTATTGGCTGGTTTTACCTTGCGGAAGGGGAGGGGAACATATGCCGACAGCAACAGCTTTGGCGGCGGGGTGTTATGTTTGGGAACCAGTCCGACCATAACCAAATGCATTATTATCGACAATACCACCACTCATATGGGTGGGGGAATTCATTGCGAAGCGAAAGCCGGGCTTTATCTCAGCGATTGTATAATCAGCCAAAATAGTGCGACCAATCGCGGAGGTGGGATTCAATGCACTATGTCAACGATTACATTCGAGAATTGCGTCATTACGGGGAATCAAAGTAAAAATGGCGGCGGGATATGCCTGTATAATGTTTCTGGTGAAAATGTGATACGCAAAACTCGTATTGTTAGTAATACCGGGAGTTTATATGGGGGTGGAATCTACTGTTACAAGAGCCAGGTATCCCTTTATGATTCGATTATATCCACTAACAGTTCCTCTGGTGGTGGCGGTGGGGTTTATTTATACTCTCAAAGTTCGGGGACCTTCCGGAATACCATTTTTTCCGGGAATCGGGCTGCCAATGGGGGCGGTTTATTTTGCAGCAGTTCCAGCAGCCCGGAGCTGACCTATTGCGTGGTGGCAGGGAATTATGCATCGACAGATGGAGGCGGGCTGCGCTGCCTTTCGTTAAGTAACGCGGAGATAAGAAATTGTATATTCTGGCAGAATAAACCGCAGCAGATTTCCCAGATTACTTCGATGCCGGAGATTCAGTATTGTTTTGTTCAAAACGGCTGGGGTGCAGCTGGGGATCATAATATCCCGTTTAACCAGCCAGGTTTGGATCCGAACTTTGTACTGGCGGGAAGCTGGGAT
>JAKQBU010000413.1 GCA_029573975.1 Planctomycetota bacterium | reverse complement strand
CCGTTCCCCCAGCCCGTTGATGGTACACTCAATCTGCCGGGCGCCGTTGACGACTCCCGAAAGCGAATTGGCCGTTGCCAGTCCCAGATCATTATGGCAGTGGGTACTGATAATGATTTTGTCTATGCCCGGTACATTCTTTTTCAAATCGGCGATCATCTCTCCATAGCTGTGCGGGATGGCATAGCCGACGGTATCGGGGATATTGATGGTGGTAGCGCCGGCTTCTATGGCGGCCTGGACCATCTCCCGCAGAAAGGTAATTTCCGAACGGGTGGCATCCTGGGCGCTGAATTCCACATCCGGGGTAAAACTACAGGCCAGACGGATGGCCTCCACTGCTTTTTTAAGTACCTCGGACGGACTCATCCGCAGCATATGTTCCATATGGACGGAGGAAGTACTGGTAAAGGTATGAATCCGCCACTTCTGGGCGGGTTTCAAGGCTTTGGCGGCGGCATCGATATCCTTGGCCAGGGTTCGGGCCAGACCGGCGATCACCGGCCCCTGGACCTGCCGGCTAATGAGCTGCACTGCCTCAAACTGTCCGGGCGAACTGACCGGGAAACCGGCTTCAATAATATCCACACCCAGCCGGGCTAATTGCTGGGCAACTTCCAGCTTCTCACTGACATTCAGGCTGGCGCCGGGTGATTGTTCGGCGTCACGCAGTGTCGAATCGAATATAATAACCTGTTCATCATTTCTGGACATTTTTTTATCCTCCAATTGCTTAATCCGCTCATCCAGCCGGATTTAGAGCAAAGTTTTGGAATTATAGCAAAGAAACAGCGACAACCAAAGATTTTTTTGTGGGCGGATTGCCCTATGTTGGAAGGTTTTTTTAGCCCCGGGGGGCTAGCAGAAGGTTTAGCAGAAGAATGGACGAAAGCGTATTACCCACCCCGGCCTCAGCTTTGCCTGAAAACGTAGGCATTCCCATCATTTTACGTTTTTGTTCACTCATAGAAAAGATTATCGGTAAAAATTTGATTTACTGCAACAAAAAAATGGTCATTTTCACCAGAACCGCCGGTATTTTCAGAACAATATTTGCAACCTTTTATTAGCTAAGGTTTTATGTGCATTCAGCGGGCAGGATTCCTGCGACGAAAGCAGAATGGAATTTGGTTGGTGCTGGTATTTTTTTTCGCTATACTTGACTCACTAAAATAATTGTCTAATATCTGGCAAATTATTGCGGGAGTAGAATATGGCCAGTCCGGTGATTGAAAATTATCAAAAACTTGTCGCGGAATCAGAAGCGTATATTCGGAAGCTAAACGATCCCCCCAAAATTATGGTCCAGATCGGCTCCGCCACCTGTGAGAATGCCGCCGGGGCCAATGAGATTTTGCAGGAATTTCAGAAACATATTGTTTCCTCCGGACGGACGGACATTGCTCTGACCCGAACCGGCTGTACGGGCCGGTGCAGTTGTGAACCCATCGTGCGGGTTATTTTCCCCAATTTCGCACCGGTTAAATACGAACGGGTTTCCCGTGATATTGTCCATCAAATTTTTACCCGGCACATACTCGGCGGCCAGCCGGTTACCGAATACCTCCTGGACCATCCTGCCGAGCAAAACCGGATTAAATACGATTTTCTGTTCTGCGGCGGAGTCCGCTGCGGGTGCAGTATCGAACATGCCCGCTTTCAGTTTATTTTCGAGGAAAAACTTTCCGCCGCAGGAATCGATCCGAAGTCCTACTCGATTATACGGGCCAATTGTTTCGGATTGTGCCGCCAGGAGCACCTGGGCCATGTAACGCATATTCTGGTGCGCCCGAATAAAATCATCTATCGGATCCAGAACAACGAAGATCTGGATGAGATCATCCGGGTACATATCGGACAGGGTCGGGTAGTGGACCGGCTCCGGATCGGTGATGAGCCGATGGGCCAGCGGTTTTTCGAGTTATTCGGCGACAATGCTTTTTTTAACCGGCAGTCGCGCATTGCCCTGCGCAACAGCGGGATTATTGATCCGGACAGTATTGAAGAATACATCCATTACGGCGGATTCAAGGCTTTTTCGACGGCCCTGGACAAGAAGGATCCGCAATGGATTATCCGGGTAATCACGGAATCCAAATTGCGCGGGCGGGGTGGGGGCGGCTATCCCACCGGCAATAAATGGGCCATGGGCGCGGCAGAGAAAGACACGGAAAAATTTATCATTTGCAATGCCGACGAAGGCGACCCCGGCGCGTTCATGGACCGGTCCATGCTGGAAGGCGATCCCTTCTCGGTACTGGAGGGAATGATGATCGGGGCTTTGGCCATCGGG
>JAKQBU010000410.1 GCA_029573975.1 Planctomycetota bacterium | reverse complement strand
CCGAGCTTCTCCAGCATCTGATAACCCGGTATGCGATGCGAAGGCCGGGCCTCTTCAATGGTTTCCTGCAATCGCTTCAACTGTGAAGGGGTAACATACCCCTGCGCCAGCAGGGCGTCCGAAAGACTATGCGGTTTGCCCTGCCGGGCCAGATTCTGCATCACATCCAGACATTGCTGAACTTCATTGTCGGTGCAGAGATTCTTATCTACAACCAGTTTTCCCAGAATTGAATCGACGTTGGTTTCTGTCATAATTCCTAACTAGTACATTCTGAAAAACCTTGACCGGTTTTTGCCTTTAATTTGGTGCGAATACGCCTATATGAATCAAATAGTAAACAAGTAAGTCTATTGCCAATCAGTTATAACGTCAAGAATCAACTGATTTTTCTTTTAATTTTTTTAATTATTTTCCATATGTCCATAACATATGCCCGGTCCCAATTCCTTTCCATAGTCGCCGGTTTGATACAAAAATCGGCGGATATCAAAACATAGATGGCATTTGCCGCCATAGCCCGGCAAGGGCCGATATCCCCTTTTGATTGCCTCACCCAGCAAACCGCACGGGCCTGCCTCGGCCAGCCGGGCCATGATTCGATGTTGGCGGTAATCAAAATTTCGCCACAGCTCGTCCAGCCTTAACCTCTTGGGAACAAGCAGGTTACTGATTATTATACCAATGCAGGTACCCGGAAAAACATGGCCGCCGCCATCGATATGCACATGCTGGGAGGCAATCATGTTCTTCGCACAATTTATTTCGGCAAAATCCCGGTACGGCCTTAACGGAAAAAGACCTGCCAATTCCACCGCTGCCCGCCCCAGCAGGCGTTCGCCCCGCTTCCGGAGGGTATCCTGAAAGGCCTTTCGTTTTTCCGTCTCGCTCATTTGACCGGCCAGCACCGGATCGGCAAAAAAATCCTGCCAGCGAATCTGAACATTTTCCCTGCCCAATATTTCCTCAGCCAACCCGGCACAAAGCCGAACCCGCTCCATCGGGACATATTCCTGATGATAAATATCCGTGCTGATCTGCAGTTTTGTCAGCCCGGCCGCCTTAAGCCGGCCTAAAATGTCACGTGTCGAATTTTCGCCAACACACCAATAGGCGTTCGTCTCGATTTTTTCCAGCGTGCCGGGATTTTCGTCACATCCCCGCTGTAAAATCTGCTCCAGGCGGTCAAAATTACCGAATGGTTCCCCGCCGGTAAGGTGGATTTTCGCACGGGGGCCGGCCAGCCGGCCAAGCTCCCGCCAGCACTCCGCCGCAAAATCGATGCTCATCTCCGTCTTCCCGTGCCCCGCCTCCGGTCCCGAAAAAACATAACAACAGGCACACCGGCTGGAACACCAGTAGGTCAGCATCAGCCCGGCGGAGTGCCAGAGCTTGAATTTCGGCTCGTCGGGCCGAAGCTGACGATTGACAACATTATCTTCCAAATGCATGGCAGCCATACTTGAAAATGTATCATATAATCCCCAAAATGCCTGCAAAAAATAACAGGGCAAAATCGTCCGATAAGTCCTTTTCTTTTTAAGGTATGGTGGCAAAATAACAGAGTGAAAATCCAGTTATTATCGGACAGTCATTTCCTAAAAATTCTCTTCCGCAAGATTTAAAGATTTTTCCGCGGGCTGGTCGATAGAATCCTCGTCGCGCTTAGCTCCGGCGCGATACGCAGCCTGAAAAGTGAATAGTGGAAAAATGAAAAAGCAGAAGAAACCATCCTTGCAGAAGGAGCCGCCCCATGCTGAATAAGTTTGAACTAATCGAAAGCATTCGTGAACTGAATCACACTGCTTCCGTGGAATTTCTATCCCAGTTTTCCGAAACCGAATTGCAGGAATACATCGACCACCTCCTGGCCGTCGATATGGCCAGCCTGACCGCCGTCGGGACTGCCTCTGCTCCCCAGCCGAATTAATACACTTTCACCCCTTCAGAAATAGCAGCCCTTCCAGGTCCCAAACCTGATCTCCGATCCCTAACTGCCATCCCCATACTGGGTGGCACCTTTCCACCGCAGCCAGGGAGGTGGTCTTTTATCGCTGTCACTCCCCCGCCCGATGGTCATTCCTGAAAGTAGGGTCGGCAACTGGTTTGCTGACGCGGTATTTTCCCGTATGGTCTTACGCAGCGCCCAACGGAAGCGTCATATGCCATTCCCACGCAAGCCCCCAACTTTATGTTGGGGGTTATAAATCCATCGCCGCCGGCGATACCTCTGTCATTCCCGCGCAGAGCCTGCCCTCAACCTGATCGGGGGCGGGAATCCATCTTCTCTTCTCTCGCTCTCATACCATGTTCCATATATCAGCCAACC
>JAKQBU010000394.1 GCA_029573975.1 Planctomycetota bacterium | reverse complement strand
CCGATCTGGAACGCTGGCTGAACGCCCAGGACCCGGAAAAACTGGGTAAAGTGGTCTGGTACAGTGACACGGCCACCGGCAAAAACATGGACCGGCCCCGCTGGCAGAAGCTGCAAGTGAACATCAACGCCGGGTATGTCCAACAGCTTGTCGTCTGGCGGCTGGACCGGCTGGGACGGACCGCCAGCGGCCTGTGTAAGCTGTTTGAGGAATTACAGGAGAAGAACATTCGCCTGGTCAGTCTAAAGGATTCGGTGGACCTCGGCACCCCTTCCGGACGGCTGATTGCCAATGTTCTGGCGTCGGTAGCCGCCTATGAGACCGAAGTCCGCGGCGAGCGGGTCAAAGCCGGCCAAATTGCGGCCCGCGCCGCCGGCAAACGCTGGGGCGGCTCCCAGAAGGGCCGCCGGCTCAAAGTGACCGAGGAGTAGGTTAAAGCCATTGTAGCCATGAAAGATAGTGGGGAGAAGATCGCCCGCATTGCCAGAACCGTGAGTTTGAGCAGGATAACAATTTATCGTGTGCTTGAGAATTACATGTCATCGGGTGCCTAAAAACGCACCGCTATGGGTGGATTCAAAATCAGCCAATAGTGTTTTTCTTTATTCACTCTTCGAGCGTCAGATTCAATCCGGCAGAAACATCGTTCCTATGTCAAAACCTTCTTCGGCCATACCGAAAAAGTTGCCGTTACGGAAAACACTGGGCATATACTTCTCATTACTGTAGGTATAAAAAGCCAGGCTCCAGCGGTCTTCACTAAAATAACGGAGGCGGCACAGGTGAATGGGGGAGTTTCGCAGCCGTTCGAGGTATTCCTGCCGGGTCACCTCCCAGTTTTTAGGTGGCCAGCCTTTGGGAATGACCGGCACGCGATAGGCATCGATATAACAGCAGGGACCACGGAAACGAATCTCCAGCCGGAGGAATTTATCGGAGTAATGTTTTTGGGCATAGTCCTGGATACACCGGCGTGTCTGCTCCTGAACCAGAGGAGGAATCTCTACTCCGCCGGTGTAGTGATTGACCACCCAAGTAGAAACTTGTCGTTTTGTGGTTTCTTAGCCATTTTGGTTGTTTTTGGATTTTATGCCAGCAATTTAAGATCCTGATGGTACCATTAATGATAATTCCCTTTTTACTTCTATTCCATTGGTTTTTCTGTTAAACGCTAACCGGCACGGACCAAAGTAAAAAAATCTATATAGCCATGCCCAAGAGGCTATTGACATACTAACCAAAATTCTTTGCCCATTGCACATAGGCGGACGGTAATTTCTTAAATAGACAATACAAGGTTTTGATTGTTTAATCTACATTTTCATAAGATCGAAATTCCACATGTGGCGATTCGAATATATACCTATTAGGGGCAAGGAAATGATAAATTGTCAGTTTTGTCGTAGGGAAAAATATCAATAGTTTTCTTGACAAAGGAAATTTCTTAACTTACAATGAACCTGATTTTTCAGAAATTCGAGATGTCTATTCGTACAGCGACAGATGGTATGAATCCGAAGCGATGTAGCGGTAAAAGACGTTGTTTGGGAAAGTGGTGAGAATGCAGGCTGGATTCAAGGAATATATTCAGGAGGCCTTTAATGCCCGGCCACTAGGAATGTGGGTTCCGCCCAACTGGGTTGCGCTGGGTGTTTTTGGCTTGTTGGGAGCCATTACACCGGGATTCTGGGTGTTGGGGGCGGGTCTGGAACTGGGATATTTATATTTTCTGGCCAGTCATCCGCGATTTCAAAATCTGGTTAAAGCCCGTATCCAAAGTCAATTACAGAAGAAACAATATCGAAAACTCAACGATTGGATTGGCAAGCTGGAGCCGGAAGGTCAAAAACGGTATCAGGCGCTGGAACAACGCTGCCGGAACATTTTAGAACTGTTGTCCAATACGGAAACCACGATACCGTTATCCACTCAGGGAGAAGGTCTGCGTCGCCTGTTATGGATTTTCCTGCGGTTGTTACTGACTCGCCAGTCGATCGTACGGGCCTTGCAGGAGTCTCAGATGCAGAAAACGGAAACGCTGGACGAACGAATCAAGAGGCTGGAGGATAAATTGAAAAACCAGACACTGAACGAGGATCTTCGTAAAAGTTTGTCCGCTCAGTTGGATATTCTCCATCAGAGACAGGATAAACAGCGAGTTGCGAAAGAGAACCTGGCCTTTCTGGATGCGGAACTAATACGAATCCAGGAGCAGGTTGAATTATTACGGGAGCAGGCGGTATTATCGACCGGGCCAGAGGTGGTCTCACAACGAATCGATCAGATTGCCAACACACTCGGCGATACCACGCAATGGATTCAGGAACAACAACGGATCTATGGCAATGTAGAAGATTTGTTATCCGAGCCACCTCCACTAACACTTACCCCGGCGGAAAGGGAATCGGAATGAAAGGACCATTGCCGAATTGGGCGAATGAAATGTGCGATTTGTTCCGTTCAGGCTCGACGGCACAGTTTATCCTGCATGGCAATATTTTCGATGTAGTGCCTGCGGAGTTATCCAGGGGGCCCAACATGCTGTCGCTGCCGGAATACTTGCAGGAAGTCATGTTTGATAGTTATGATGTGATCCTGCGTTATGATCGCGGCAGGGGAATCCGTGCGATTCGCGGAGAGAAAGACTGGTCGGAATGGTTCGAGCAGGCCAGTGGACTTGGTGCCGAGGCCTTATCGAATATCCGTGAGCCGGGGCGAGCTTTGGAGTTGATTGATCGCTATCTGCTGCGCACACTGAATCTGCAAACCATACAAGCAGCAGAAGGCGGCCAACGAAAAATAGCGGTTATTATCGATTTTGCAGAATTTGTCGTTCCCCAGGGCAACGCCTTGCAACTGGGGGGAGAATTCAGTGCCAATGTCGTAAAGATACTCGGCTGGGCGAATGACCCGGCGATCCTGCGGTCTAATATAGTCTCTGTATTGATTACCGAAGGTCTGCACGATCTAAATGAGCTAGTGGTGGAAAATCCGCACTGCACAAAGCTGAAAATTCCCCTACCGGATGAAGCGGATATGCTGCACTACCTGCAGATGCTCATCCAGAAATCCATGCCGGAATTGCCGGTGAAATGTGATGTGCCCATCGAAACACTGGCCAGGCGATTGACCGGATTAAGCCGGGTCAGTGCTCAAACCGCCTTGTCACTGGCCTTGAAAAAAGAGGGAAAAATCACCACGGAATGGCTGAGTAAGATGAAAAAGACCATGATTGAACGGGAATGCCAGGGATTGCTGGAGTTTCTGGAATCCCCGTATACCCTGGATCATGTTGCCGGCCACGAAGCGGCCAAAACCTGGCTGCGGGAAGATACAAAATTAATGCGCAAGGGAGTTTTTCATGCTTTGCCTATGGGGTATCTAATTGTCGGCCGGATTGGAACCGGTAAAACGTTTTTGATTCAATCCTGGGCCGGTGAACTGGGGATTCCCTGTCTGGTCTTCAAGAATTTCCGGGACCGCTGGGTGGGTGCCACCGAATCGAATCTGGAAAAGATTTTTTCGATTCTGCATGCACTGGGTCAGGTTGTCGTCTTTGTGGATGAGGCGGATCAGGCGGCCGGAAAACGGGAAAGCGGAGACGGTGACAGCGGGCTTTCGGGGCGAATCTATGCCATGCTGGCCAAGGAGATGTCCGACACGCGTAACCGGGGGCGGATCGTGTGGGTGTTTGCCACCAGTCGGCCCGACTTGCTGGAGGTGGATCTGAAACGACAGGGGCGGCTGGATATCCATATCCCGCTGTTTGCCCCCCAGACGAAAGAAGAAATGACAACCTTACTGCAGGCGGTTGCCAAAAAGCTGCGATTCCCCCTCACGAAGCAGGATTTGCCCGATCTCCCCGATGGATTGCTGCTGGGCGGCAATGAAGTGGAGGGAGTGCTGGTACGGGCGTTGCGGATTTATGAACTCGCTGCAGAACCCCGGACGTCCTTGAAGGAAATTCTGGCGGAAACACTCCAACAAGTGCGTCCCAGCGCCCATACGCGGAAACTGGAATATATGGATCTGGTGGCGGTGCGGGAGTGTACCGATGACCGCTTTTTGCCCATCCATTTTCAAAACTACCGTCCCGAGCAACTGGAGCAGCGGATTGAGGAACTCAGGAGATTCATTTAGGCTATGGGATTACTGAAAAAGCTACAAACTCTCGGATGCCAGTTGAAACTGGTACAAATGGTTCCCAGGACGGAAACAGTGCCGGGAAAGATCTCGACTCGAAGTGTAACGTTGCAGGAATTGACGACGGAATTGCAAGCGGAAAACATGCGAATTCTGGCGGAGTCGGCGGTGGAACTGGCGATCGATTTTGTCAAGGTGTTTGAAACTGCCGGGATCACACCTCCAGCCTGCGGTTGGACCATTGAACAACTGGTTCAGCAACTGCAATCAAAATCGTTTGAATTGTTAAAACCCGACGAACGGTTAAAGGCAGTATTGGACCGATTGGCCGATGAAAAAGTCCTGGTGGAAGAAATAATCAAAAATGCGTTAGCGAAGGATCAGGCTTTGGATGCCTACGAGATTTTTGTCAGTCGAAAAATGGCGGACCGTTCTGCCGCTCGACACCTGCGTTTGCTGGAGATCGAGCAGGAGCGGTCCCGGTTGGAGCAGGAACAGCGGCGGTTGCGGGAGGAAGAGTCCGCCGAGCAAAAACATTGGGCGGACTGGCAAAAACGCAAAGCCGCTTATGAGAAGGAAATCACCGAGGCGGTGGAATTTCTGATGCGTTGCGAGAAATCGGCTGGTAATAATTATGAAAATCATCCGACTACTATATAAAGGGAAATTGTAACTAGTTTCCCGGGAAAGGAGCGAAGTATGGCAATTATGGCACGATTGAAACGACTGGTTACCGGGTTTGTCAGTTTGTTTGTCAGTGGGTTGGAACGGCGGAATCCGGAAGCTCTGATTGAGGCGGCCCGTCAGGAGTTTCGGGACCGGATGGCGCATTATAACCTGGCCCTGGCGCAGATGGCGGGGATTGCCGAACGGCTGAAAGCCCAAATAACGGCCAAAACCAGCAAAGCGAAAGATCTGGAGCGCAGGATTCTGGCCAACCATCAGGCAAACAATCTGGAATTGGCCGGCAGTCTGGCTCGTGAGTTACAGGAATTGCGGGCGGATCTGAGTTCCGATACGAAGGAATTGGAACAGACCGAGGATGCATATCAGGCCAATCTTCGTCAGGCCAAGATATCCCAAAAGGAATTTGAGGAAAAAATCCGGAAACTGGACAAGCAATTGTCGCAGGTAAAAATCAAGGAGGCCCAGGCCGAAGCTGCCAGTGCCCTGGGCAATGTGGCTTTCAAAGTCGGGGATATGGGAGACACGATGAAGACGGTTGAAGAAGTCCTGGCCAAGCGGTATGAAACATCAGCCGGCAAGGCCCGGGTTGCCAAGGATATCGTGGATATGGATCGTTTGAAGGAAAAGGAAACCGAGCGTAAAGCGCTGGAACAGGTGGCTTTGGCGGAATTTCTCGCCAGCCAGGGAATTCAGGCGACCTCCTCTCCAGCGGCTGCGCCGACCGTGGTCAACAAAGAAATCGGGCCTTGGCAGCAGGCGGGGCAGGGAAATTAACTTTATTTAGGGAAAGGATCAGGTGAAATATGGATTCGCAAGAACGAAAAGTTACTCCATTGGGCAGGATCGTGTCGATCCTGCTGGTATTGGGTTTAATTGGATTAGGGGGATATATGGTGGTAAAGAAGCTGTATCCACCGGAGTCAAAACCTCGCACAACGGCTCCGGAAACTCCGGAAGCAGCCTTGGTGGAGGAACCGGATACCATCGGAGTTACCACGGTGAAGGAATACAAGTATGTACCGGCGGAGCGGCTCCCCGCCGTCAAAGGAGTCAGCCAATACAAGTGGGATCCGGAAAAGAAAGTGCTTCGTTTTTCCTACAACGTATGGGCTGGCTGGCTGCCGGTGATCGCGGCCAACCGGGGGATTCAACCGAATGACGAGAGTATTTTTTACAAAAAATATGGCTTTCGTGTGGAAATGGTCTTGATGGATGACCCGGTTATCGCTCGTGATGCTTTTGCGGCCGGTGAGGTACACACCCTGTGGGGTACCATGGATATGATCGTGCTTTTCGCACCGGAACTGGCCCGCGACAGCCGCATTTCCCCTCGTGTTATTCAGCAGATCGACTGGTCCAATGGCGGTGACGGGATTGTGGTTCGCAGCAATGTCAAGTCGGTAGCGGATTTAAAGGGCAAGACCGTGACCCTGGCGCAAAATTCACCCAGTGAATATTATCTGATCTCGTTGCTGCTCAGTGCCGGGATGAAACCGGCGGACATTCGTGCTAAATACACTGCCACTGCCTTTGAAGCGGCGGCGGCTTTTGTAGCAGATAAATCGGTGGATGCCTGCGTTTCGTGGGCGCCGGATATCTATAATATTCCCGACCGGGTAGCGGGTACCCGGATTTTATGCAGCACTGCCGAATCGAACAAGCTGATAGCGGATGTATACGCGGTTCGTGCGGACTTTCTGCGGGATCATCCAGAGGTTGCGGAAGGCTTGGTAGCGGGGATTTCTGAAGGTATGGACCAGGTGAAAGAAAATCCGGAAGAGGCAGCTAAATGGATGGCGGATGCCTTCGGTATGAAGCCCGAAGAAGTCATGGCCATGCGCAATGATGCCCATCCGACCAACTTTCCCGAAAATGTACAGTTCTTTTTGAACGCTTCTAATCCGACCAATTTCGAACGGACCTGGAAGAATGCCAGCTATGTGTACCGGGAGCTGGGCCGGATCAACAGTCCCGTTCCCTTCGACCAGATCGTGGATTTTTCTCTCATCCAGAAGCTTGAACAGGCAGGAACCTTCGCTCAGCAGAAAGATGAGAGTATTACCACCTTTACCCCGGGCAGCTATAAAATTATCCAGGCGGAATCCCCCATTTTGACACAAACGATCCGGATCAATTTTTATCCCAATTCTGCCAATCCCTACGAACAGGCGAGGGATTCCTATGGAAACCTGGTACAGGGGAAATTATACGATCCCTCCGTTGATGCGACTTTGGAAGAGGTGGCCCGTTTGTCCGGCCAATTTGCCCGGGCGGTAATTCTGATTGAAGGGCACACGGATTCCAGCATGCGCGGCCGGGTTCCGATACAGGCCGTACATGATTTGAGTCTGGCCCGTGCCGAAGCGATCAAGCGGGCACTGATTGAAAAATATAAATTCGATCCCAATAAATTTATTGTTCAGGGTGTCGGCTGGGAAAAGCCGGCTGATCCGAAAAATCCGGATAACCAAGCATTGAATCGGAGAGTGGAAATCAATGTGTACCCGCCCGAACAACTATAAAAAGCTGAATACTTTTTTCTCCCGCTTTCTGGTACCGATTGTCTTTTTGGCATTGGTGCTTCAATTTTTCATTGAAAATGCCAGGCGGGGTACCGTTACACCGTCGGTACCCTCTCAGGGACCGGTCGGGAGCGGCATTCGCAATCCGATTCTTGATCTGCTGACCCAGCCGGGATCTCCCCAGCCGGCCGCCCGAGATGGCATAGTAATCGGGGTAGCGTTTGATGTGTCCGGCAGTATGAAAAATACGGTTCCAGATCAGGCTGGACATGCAAAAGCCAAAATCAAAATCGCTCAGGAATGCGCCTTGCAAATAATACGGCAGACCGATGCCTTTGTACAAAAACATCCATCCCCACCGATTGAAGTCGGCATCTTTGAATTCAGTTCCCGTGCGAGCCAGCCCTCCTGCCGGCAGGTGATTCCCTTTGGTCCGGTACAGTTGGACCAGGTCCGGCAGGCGATAGTCCGCATGCATCCCGAAGGTGGAACTCCCATCGGCGATGCCATGATCGCGGTCAAGCAGAAAATGAGTCAGACCGGTCTGGCCAGGCAGCATCTTTTGCTGATCACCGATGGGGAAAGCAATCAAGGGTATGACCCGGGCGATGTTATGAACGCCCTCTCCCGGTTGCCGCAGGATCAGCAGGTTAACGTATATTTCTTTGCCTTTGATGTCGGGGCCAGTCGATTTGGAAAGGTTAGGGATAGCGGCGGGCTGGTCCTGGCTGCCTCGAATGAACCGGAATTGCAACAAACGCTAGATTATGTTCTGACCGGCAAGATTCTGGTCGAACAGCCCGAACCGTCTGGAGAGAATTGACCGATGGGCCACCCGTACTTTACCATTCGTTCTCCTCTGCCCCGGTGGCTGACGCTGCTGCTGGGGTTGGTCCCGATTTTGACCCTGCTGGGCTTGTGGATCCTGGCCACCCGGGGCGAGGTGGAAGAGCGGGCCATTAGTCCGACGATCCTGCCGAGTCCGATTGAAGTAATCAGAAGCGTCCCCGATCTATTTCGCCGCGATCTGGTCCATCATACGATAGCCAGTTTACTGCGAATCGCATTGGGGTATCTGCTGGCCCTGGTGGTTGTTATCCCACTGGGTATCTGTATGGGTTCGTGGACGGTCTTTCGTGCCTCTTTCATGCCGTTGACAACGGCTTCCGGGTATATCCCGATTGCGACCCTGGTCCCGCTCACCCTGTCCTGGTTCGGAACTGGTGAATTGCAGAAAATCATTTTTCTGGCGATGGCATTTGGAATCTATCTACTGCCGCTGGTCATTTCCGCGGTGGATAATGTATCCGAAATTTATATAAAAACCTCCTATACCCTCGGAGCCTCCAGTCGTCAAATTATCCTTCATGTTCTGATTCCGGTTGCCCTGCCGGATATCTGGAAGGCGATGCGTCTGGCTTTCGGTGTCGGCTGGACCTATCTGGTGCTGACCGAAGTGGTGGTAATGGAAAGCGGGCTGGGATATCTGGTTCAAATTTCTTTCCGGCGGGGTCCGCGCGAACATATTTATCTGGTCATTCTGCTGATTACTCTGATCGCATGGGTGGCGGATTTACTGTGGGACCGCTGCGGCCGCTTGTTATTTCGCTACCGGGGGGTTGCCTGATGGAAACCAATAAAACGTTGACCTCCGGACCCCGGTCTACCTCAGAAAATCCTACCATTCTTGAATTCTGGAATATAACAGTCCGTTTCGGCAGCTTCGTGGCGATCCATGATATTTCCTTTGCCATCGAAGATCTGCCCGGTACGGGCGAATTCATCAGCATCATCGGCCCTAGCGGCTGCGGGAAAAGCACGATATTGAATCTGATCGCGGGCCTGCTGGAACCGACGGAGGGAGAGATTCTGCTGCATGGCAAGCCGCTTTCCGGTCCCGGCAAAGATCGAGGTATGATCTTTCAACAATACAGCTCTTTTCCGCATCTGACGGTCTTGGGAAATATCCTGTTTGGTTTGAAAATCAATAAAAAGGAGATCCCTTTGACCTCCCGTCAGCATAAAGACCGGGCCATGGATCTGGTTCGGCAGGTCGGTTTGCTGGGCCACGAAAATAAATATCCCCACCAGCTTTCCGGCGGCCAGCGGCAACGGGTGGCAATTGCCCGAACGCTAGCTTTGGAACCGCGGATTCTGTTGATGGATGAGCCTTTTTCCGCCTTGGATGAACCGACGCGTCTGGAGATGCAGGCCCTGCTGGTGGAACTGTGGTACCGGGTGCAACCAACGATTTTTTGTGTCACCCATAGTATTATGGAAGCGGTTTATCTCGGGCAGCGGGTCTGGATTCTTTCTCGTGCACCCGGCCAAATCGCCTATGATATCCGCGACTGTATCCCTCCTTCCCAGGGAATCTCCCCTCTGGTGGCTCAGGGCCAGCCTGCCTTTCAAAAAGCCGCTCAGATTGTTACCGAATCTTTCCGCAAAGTATCAGAATCGGCATTATGATAAATATAATACCACCGATACCTTATTGCTTGGCAGGTTTTCGCCGGCTCGGTTCAGGGTTGTGTTCCGGTATTCAACCTTGTTGGCGGGCTGATGGGTGAGCGAAACACGATCTTCTATTGCGGTGTCGACCATCTGCAATGGGCCGGAGAGGGTGACAATGATATATTGGTAGATCTGATAGCACAGAACCGGGCGATGACTGCAGGGGGGCGCAAAGACAAAAAGAATTAATGGCTACTCTATACACCGGACATCTGGTCTGGTAATCAGCAGTCTACCATAATTTCAAGGAATATGCAAAGTAAAGGCTGGCATTAAGACGTCAATAATTCCGCAAAGGTATTCTGCCGTTTCCATCTTCGCCAACATCTGGCTGGAGTTTCGTCGTAGCCTGACCGCCAACTAAGGGATGAAAATAAAATATCTTGTAAGCACAGTTTCTGGGAATGTGTAAATATTCAATTACAAACGATCTGGTACACCGCAAATTTGCAAAAACATGCCAATTTCCAAAGACTTACAGATAAATTTTTCCAGATATTCACCTGTTACACTTTTTTCTATTTACCATACCCAAAAAACTCCACCTATTCCCAAAACAGTTGAAACTGTTCATTGAGTAAATAGCTTTTCACCGCTTTCAGGTTGTATTTCAACAACTCCGTTAACGACGCCTGCTGGGAATCGCTCAGGTTTTCCGGACGTTTCAAGAGCAGCCAGCGGCTCTTTTTCAGCACCGGTTCGTACCCTTCCCGTACCAGTTCTCGCGACTCGTTCGCCCGCACTTCATCAATCGCCTGATTCATATGGGCCATAATATGAAAGCGACCCAGTACATGAATCGCCTGGGAAGCCTTTTTGGCGATCACTTGCAACTACAGAGCCCCAAGATTATTTTACCCACAAATTGTTCAGAAGAGCCAGTATTTTAATCATCCTCTCCCGGTGAACCTCCGATTTGGCTGCTTTGCCTCCAGCCGGTCGGCTCATCCCAGGTATCACGCGCGGCGCGGGGATTCTGAATTACCAGCGAATTACCGCCTCCGTCGGCAGCGGGATACCAGGAATCCTGATATTCGAAACGAAGGACCGCGGCGGTAAAGGGAGCGGGTAACAGCAAAACCATTTCTTCCCCGTCGTTGCTCAAATTCAAATCATAGACACCGGCTATGGGAATTCCGGTGCCGTAACGGGCCTGGAAGGCGGTGAGGTTTTTGACGATGACGACATATTCACCGGCGGCCAGGGAATAAGAGGGGAAGGTAAAATCGATGCCGTTGGCGAAGCGAACGCCGGTTAAATCCAGAGTTTCGGCGCCGATGTTCTGCAGTTCGATGAATTCATAATCGTCATTATCATAGGGCAGGCCTTCGGCGGGATTGAACATCAATTCTGTAATCCGCAGGCCCAGAAGAAGGGCTTCCGCTTGGGCGTACATCAGGTCTTCGGGTATGATGATGGTCTGGGCGGCAACTAGTTCGGGGGACATCAAGAAATCAGAGCTGTCAACCTGGTAATTCAGGCCGTGGATGGCCAGCAGATTATTGCCGGTATGCAGGGCGGAGAGTTTGGAGGTAATATTGAATTCCACGAAGTTGGCATTTTCTGTGGAGGCAGCCGTTGCACTGGAATTCCAAGTTAGGGTAGTAGGTGCATATGTCGATCGCTGTACTTCCTGGCCATTGAGATAAGCGACAAAGGCGTCATCGTAACGCATCTTTAATGTTAGAGAATTATAAAGAGCGGGATCATCCGTTATGGCAAACGGCACACGGATATAGCAGGTTTGATTCACATTGTACATGGCGCTGACATCGATATTGAAATAGCTTCCATAGCCTGTCGATTTTTCGTAGCCAATCCCGCCAGAGCCGCTGGTCCAGCCGGTGGTATTGTAATTTAGATCGGTTCGCCAGGCAGTGCCGATATCGCCGGCCGGTATCAGGACCTGTTTGGCGATGGTTTCGGGTAACAGCGTGAACGAAACAATCTCTGTAGAGATGCCTTTTCGATTGGACAATCCGGGGGTGGGCAGCGTAAAGAATTCGAGGGTAGCGGCGCCATCGGGGGAGCGGCCCTGGGAGACATCCTGCATCTGGCCCAGATAGATGACTTTGTCGATCTCATGCAGATCGGTATTATACAATCCGATCATTTCCTGTTCGGCGGAGAGTTTGAAATTCAGATGGTTGGGGCCCTGCTGTTGGTCGCCATCGGCGGTGAAGACGGCAAAACCGCCGGCGGCGATGAAACTCAAGGGGGCGATCTGATCTTTGTCCGGCCGGGCCAGTGGGTGATCGGTCAGATACAGGCCCGCCAGCGCGACCGGGATGGAGTCGGGATTATACAGCTCGATAAAGTCATTGACAAAGGAGATCTGCCCATTGGCCAGCCACTCATTGATTTGCAACGAATCCGGGATCGTGGAACATAAGGCCGGGACATTGGCCTGGCCGAAGGTCAGCTCGGTCAAGGTCCAGCTTCCTTCCCGTCCGTCCCGCCCGATCGAGAGATCCGCAATCTGGACGCCGAACTCCACCGAGTCGATTAGACCGCCACCATTGGCAACCGTATCGTAGAGATAGGCACCTTCTCCTTCACTGTCCAGGCTGAAGCCCAGATGGAGGCCGGAAGTAGTATTGGTATCGGCATAGAGGACCAGGTAATTTCCCTGGCCTAGTATGGTCCCGGCCGGGAAGACAAATTTGGCGGGAACGAGGGGGTTATCGCTGATGCTCATATTGGAAAGATCCAGGGAGTCAGCGCCGTCATTATAGAGTTCGATCAGGTCGGAGAAGGTGCCCTCGTGTTCGACGGCGGACACATTTTGGGCCAGGACTTCGTTGATTTGCAGCCACACCAGGGCGGTATTTACCGTCCAGCTTGGGGAGACAGTAGCCGCGGCAGTATCCTGCCAGAGGGAGGCATAGTTTTTGCCGATGACCCGGACGGAATATGTGCCGTTGCTTAAGCCGGTCAGTCCGATGGGCGTATCAACGGGTAGTTCCACGCTCCAGTTGTCAGGGGAGGAGCTGAGGGCGTAGCGGTAGTGGCTGATGCCCGGCCCGGCTACGAAGAGGGTGGCGGAGGTCTGGGCAGTCAGAGCCGCCGGTTCACCGCTGATCGAAGCGCCGGCGGGGACGATAGCACCCATATCCAATCCATTCGGTCCCGTACCCCGACAAGGAGAACCAGGTAACAAACTGAAATCTCCATTGACAGGATCTGCCAGCCGTGGATCGCCGCAATAATTTCCTGCGCCTAAATCAATGATCGTCATGGGTCTGGTACCTGGTACTTCACCACATCGATCCGGTGGGACCAGCGAATGATGCATCACCAGATCGGTGGTGAAGAGGGGGTCATACGGTTCGCTGACATCGACATATTCAAAGACTCGGGGGAGATTCCAGAAGATGCAGCCGTCGATATAAGCGCCTTTGCCCTGGGGGTCGCGGCTGGGAATCAGGAATTTGATGGCGGAGCCGCCCTCGGCCACATCCACCACCGTATTGTTCTCGAAAAACATATAGGTGTCTTTTTTCAGATTTACGGCATGGTCCACATCATAGAAGACATTGCGAACGATGGTGACTTCCGCGGTCTCGCCGCTGAGGTTGTCGCCGGTGGAAATGGCGTTGCTGTCGCCGGTGCCGGTGTTAAAGACATCCTTATGGATGTGCATGAAGCGATTGCCTTCGATATGGGCATCGCCGCCCAGATCCAGGCATTCATCGCCGCCGCCGGTAAAGGTATTGTTGCGTATCTGCAGGATGGGGCCGGGCAGGACAGGACCGGAGAAATCAATAACATCGTTATGGCCGTGGGTGGAGCCGAATAAATTGTTTTCCATAATCACCTGGCCGCCGGCCAGGATGCCGGTACCGTTAATTTGTTCGCTGGAGTTGTCGGTCAAAGGAGGTTCATCCGGTTCGAACATATCGGTAAAGGTACAGTTGCGAACGATTAAGGAAGAATTGGATGTTTTCAAACGCCACAATCCGCTATGATCGAAGGTGACATGATCGACGAGAAGCTGGGAATTTACTACTCCAATCATACCGCTGGTATTTTCCCCATATTCTACGATTGCATGGCAAATCCGGTTGTCTGTGACGGTACCGTTGAACTGCAAACCGTTCCAGGCTCCCGCGGAGCCGGGGGTTTGGGTAAAGCGAATGGGTCCGAATTCCGTGCCCTCGGCCTGCAGGCGGCCGCCGGTGTTCACGGTAAGGGAGGTGGCAG
>JAKQBU010000372.1 GCA_029573975.1 Planctomycetota bacterium | reverse complement strand
CAGCGCGGCAATTTCGACGGCGCCATCTCCGAGCTGCAGCAGGCGGGCAAGGATCCGAAATTCAAAATCCTGGCCCTGACCACCCTCGGCCGCTCGTTCCATGCCATGGGCCAGCTCGACATGGCCATCGACCAGTACCAGACCAAAACCGGAAGCTGGGCGCAAACGCGCGGTGTCATTCGTGTCCAGGTCGCCCAGCCGGCCGTTCATATCCGCTCATTGGACCGCGTCCAGATGTACTGCATCCTCGGCGGCTTCAAACCGCCCGCCAACCCCGGCCAGTTTGATTTTCAGAACTATATGCACAGCCGCGGCGTGCATCTGTCCGCAACCGTCCAGACCAGCGACGGCATCTCCGTCCTTGACCGGCCATCCGGCATCACCTTCCATAAAGCCGTCCTGGCCCTCAAGCGTCTGGCCTGGCAGGCACTGCTCTCGGAAATGCCCGATGAGACCGACCAGCGAACCGCCATGGCGACTGCACTGCTTCTCGGCTATCAGCAAACCATCGACCTGCAAACAAACGAAGCCTTCCTCAGAACCGGCCTGTCGCACATCATCAGCCTGTCCGGCATGCACATGGCCATCATCGCCGCCATGGTCTGGTGGATCGCCAAAGCCGCCGGCCTGGAAAAACGAAAACGCGCCATCGTTACCTGGATTCTCATCACCGCCTATGCCCTCATCGTCCCGCCCCGGGCACCCACCCTGCGGGCCGTGGTCGTCTGCTGGATATTCTGCGCGGCCATGCTGTTCCGTCGTCGGCCCCATCCTGTCAACACCCTGGCTGTCGCCGCTTTAATCATGCTCCTGTACCGCCCCATGGATTTATTCTACCCCGAATGGCAGCTTTCTTATGGCACCATTCTCGGCATCCTCTTATTCTACAAACCCATTCTCGATCGGCTCAGCCAATACACCCTCGAAAAACTCCAGCCCTTATCCGCAGGCACCCTGTCCGCACGCACGCTCTACTGGCTCATCCAGATTCTCGTCGAAATGTTTGCCGTCGGCATCGCCGCCTGGTTCGGCGGCAGCGGCATCCTGCTATGGAATTTCGGCTCGTTTACGCCCCTTTGCACCTTGTGGACTATCCTTGTGGCCCCCATCGTCCCGATTATCCTCTATCTGGGCTTTTTCAAGATATTACTGGCCGGATTCCTGCCCACCCTGTCCGTGATAATGAGTGCGGTCATCCTGCACTGTTCCCGCCTGTTTGCCGTCGCAGTCCAATGGTTTGCCGCCGTCGATTTCACCTCGTTTCGCATCGGCCCCGTCGCCGGCTGGATTGCCGCAGCCTATTACATGCTTATTCTGTTGTGGCTGCTGCAGCACCATCTTCGCCCCATCGCACGAAAACTCGGATACGCAGTATTCACCTTGATTCTGGCGGCTGGGCTTTTCTTTCACCTTCAGTCCCGGCGGGACGGTCTGTCGCTGTGCTGCCTTTCCGTCGGCCATGGCCAGGCCGTCGTCCTCCAAGCCCCCACTGGCGACGCATTCCTGTTCGATACCGGCTCCATCAGCAATAAAGACCCC
>JAKQBU010000361.1 GCA_029573975.1 Planctomycetota bacterium | reverse complement strand
GTGATCCGAACCGATCCTGGCTGTGGTACGAAAGGAGAGAACTTGAATGCCGGGGGTACAGAGGCAGTGATCCAGGGGGATATAGAAGGGAGGCAGAAGAGTCGGCCAGGTGGGATTTATTCCGAATCCCTGGCGGGCATTTTTCATGCCGGTTTCCGACAGCAGTTTATCATGATACCAGGACCACATGGTCAGATTTAAATCGCCGACAATTACACAAGGCTGCCTTTCCTTTCTGACATATTCGGCGATTTGAGCAAACTGTTCGTTTCGCAGGGAGTAATAGCTGGGGATGGCCGGCGGGACCGGGTGCGTGATAATCAGGGTGAAGAGGGATGCGGGTGTCGGCAACCGCCACGATGGTGGGGACCGTAACCTTGCAGAAACTTTTGACCTGGATATCCCGGAGGGAGATTTTGCTCAAAACGGCAAGGCCGAAATTGTCAGAACGGGGACAAAATTCATGAAAGGGATACCGCGGGCACAATCCTTTCACCGCATTGACCCATTTTTCATCTACTTCCTGCAGGGCGATTATATCCGGCGATTCTTTTTCGATTAACTCCAGCAAGGAGGGGTAATCTTTGTTGCTGGTATGCACATTGGAAAACAGGATACGTACCGGTGGATGATTTCCGGTAGTATTTTCTCCTTTTTCCGGTAGATACCAGGGGATTATGAACGCGCCGTTGATGATAAGAAAAGACAGGGCCGCCGCAAGGTGTTTCCATTTTTTCCGGCAGCCGTACACGATTGCCGAAATCAGCAGAATCAGGAAATACTGCACGCGGAAGTGCGAAGTAAGTTCAAATCCCATGAAATACCGCCCCAGAAAACCGGTTACCGTACAAATACAAGAGGCATAAAAAAGAATTTTTCCCCGTTTGGCCAGGCCTTTCTTTATCCTGGCGAATCTGTCTTCCTTTGTCGTCATACTATCCAATAATCCCGGATGGGTGACAGCGTCTATCGGCAATGCCGGTTTTGTCGATTATTAAGCCGCATAGGAAGTAATTAGCTGAACTCCTGTGCGTGCCGAAAAAAATTAAAGGGCATCATTCTGCGGTTCCTTCATGAGTAAGATGATAAAATTGTTCTTTAAATTTGTTTTCTTCTAAAAAACGCTGATATCGTAAATATCTTTTGGGGCAAATTACATTCCCCATAACTTGGCAAAAAAGGAGTACTTCCACGTTAGTGTAAGTCTCGCCCAGATGATTAGTGAATATCCACAAATGAATTTGATATTATTAGGTGACATCCATTTATATTAAGGCCAAGAAGGATTAAGAAAATCAGCAGAATAATAATGAATATGCGTTTTGTTCTCAGGAGAAAGGCCATCAGAAAAATCGCTATGTATATCGGGTAACCGAGCAACATAATGCCGTCGGAAAATGGCAGTCCGGTTCCCGCAAGGATGCCTAAAGGAAATAAAAAGACGCATATAATAACTTCTAAACCAAAATCGAAGAAACTCCATGTCACCAGTAAGGCAAGAAGCAGGGTGCCGAAATAAATCGTTGCGACTGCTTTCTTTGAAACAAACTGAGAATTCGGATTGGGCATGTATGAATACTCCTGTTATTTAAGGTCTTCATTTGGTTACGGATTTTATACGAAACCTTCCGCCAAAGACCTTTCGGCCCAACTCATAATTACATCTGCAGATAGAACTATTTTTCTATAAGAAAGATAGCGTACTTGCAAAGCCGCCTTGGCAAACAAGTTACCGGACCTGTTTCAGAGATTTCCATGCTGTACCATAGTCATCTAAATCGCTCTCGTTGGTGATCAGGCCACGGCGTTGCCGGTGGATGAGGCGTCCTGTTCGTTGTCGCTGCTGAAGCGGACGGAGACTTTCTTGCTGACGCCCTGTTCCTGCATGGTGACGCCGTAGATGGTGTCGGCGATGGCCATGGTCCGGCGGGAGTGGGTGATGACCACGAACTGCGACTCCTTCAGGAATTCCTGCACGACCAGATTGAACCGCTCGTTGTTGGCCTCGTCGAGGGCGGCGTCCACCTCGTCCATCAGGCAGAAGGGGCTGGGCTTGCTCTTGAAGATTGCCATCAGCAGGGCCACGGCGGTCATGGTTTTCTCGCCGCCGCTCATCAGGGTAATGCTTTGCAGTTGTTTTCCCGGAGGCCGGGCGATGATCTCGATGCCGCACTCCAGCACATTTTCCGGGTCTTCCAGGATGATCTCCGCCCGCCCGCCGCCGAAGAGCTTGCGGAACAGGTCGGCGAAATTCTCGCGAATGGCCTCGAAGTTCTGGCGGAAGAGTTCGGTGCTTTCCTTGTTGATCCGCTCGATCAACTGCTCCAGTTGTTTCTTGGCGGTATTCAAGTCCGTCAGTTCCTGGTTGAGGTGGGTGGACCGCTGCTCCAGTTCCTCCTGCTCGGTAATGGCGTCCAGGTTGATGTTCCCCAACCGCTCGATCTTCTGTTTCAAATCCTCGATCTCGGCCCGGATGGCCTCCCAGTCTTTCTGCTCATGGGCATAATTCCGGAAACCTTCCTCCAGGTCCAGCCCGATCTCGTCATGGGCCCGCTGGGAGAGGTTTTCCATCCGCAGATGATTTTCGCTCGTTCGCAGTTCCAGTTCATGCTGGAGCTGCTGCCGGGCCTCTTTGTGGGACCGCAGTTCCCGCGCCTGTTCCAGCAGTTTTTCTATTTCCGCCTGGAACCGTTCCCGCTGCCCGGTGAAGACTTTATTCTTTTCCTGGTATTCCTGGCGGTTCATGAACAGCTCGGAAATCCGCGACTCCGCCGCCAGAATGGCCCGCTGGGAACCGTCAAAATTACCCTGGGCATTTTTCAGATCGTTCTGCAGCGTGGTAATCGTATGTTCCTGCTGCCGGATCTGCGTTTGAATGTTGGCGGACTTGTCCCGCAAGGCCACCCGTTTCTGCTGAATCTGTCCCAGCGATACCTTCAGTTCCGTAATCTCATCCTGAATCCCGCCGGCCATCGCCTCGTATTCCCGGATCTGTTCTTCGAGGATGTTGATCTGTTCCTGCCGCTGCTGATTTACCGTCTGCAGATCGTTCAGATTCTGCTGGCTGGAGGCTTGCAGCCGCAGCGATTCCTCGATCTGTTCCTCCAGGCCGGCCATTTCCGAAGTAATCAGCGGCTGTTCCCGTTTGAGGCGGTTGAGATTCTGGTCCACCTGCTCAATGCGGCTGCGGGTTTCGATCTCCTCTGTATTCGTTTCATAAATCGCCGTCCGCAGTTCCTGCAGGTTCTTTTCGAGATGGTGAATCTGGTGATTATATTGTTCGAACTGATGCTGCATCTCGGCGATACGGTCTTCCGCTTCGGTCAGGCTTTCCTGCAATTGCCGCAGCTCGCTTTTTCGCGAGATCAGGCCCGCCTGCCCCGTCATCGGCCCCATATGCAGCGTGCCGTCCGCTTCCAGCACTTCCCCTTCCAGGCTTACCCAGCGGTAGCCCGCCGGGGCCACCTGGGCCAGCCGCACCGCCGAATCGATGGTGTCCACCAGAATCGTCTTGCCCAGCAGATGCCAGGCCAGCCGCTCATTGTCCGGGGCCGCCTCCACCAGGTCGATCAGTTTTGCCTTGACTTCGGGATGCACCGAAAAATCGTAACCGTTGTGGTAGGGTGGGATCCGGTCCAGGCAGATCATCTGCACCCGGCCCGGCAGTTCCTCCAGCCGGCTGTGGTCTTCCAGCACGGCCTGGCTGCTGGTAACGACCAGATGCTGGGCCTTGTCCGTCAAAGCCGCCTCGATAATCGTGGCGTATTTCACATCCGCCCGCAAGAGTTCCGCCACCATCCCCTTTACATAATAAAACGAGTCCGGATTCTGGGATTTTTCCTGTAAAATCTGGCGCACCCCGCTGTCCACGCCCTCCAGATTGGCTTCCAGATCGCTCAAAAGCTGCTGCCGGGAAACCAGGCCGCTGCGGTATTCCTTGGCGGAAGCCAGATTTTCGCCGCAGGTTAATTTGTCCTGATTGACGCCGGCCAGTTGCTGGCGAGTGGTTTCCAGGCGGGCCTGCGAATCCGCCAAAAGCTGCTGCACCTGCTGCTGCTTCTCGTTCAGCTGGGCCCGCTGGGTCAGCAGACCTTCCATTTCCAGTCCGATCTGCCCGTAGCGGCTGCTCAGGCGGTCCTTCTGACCCGAAAGATTGTTTCGCCGGATATCCAGCGATTGGATTTCATTATGCAACTGGGCGGTGCGGCGCACGATGTCAATCATCCCGCTTTTTTCATCTTCCAGTTGGGACCGCCGTTCGGCCAGCTCCAGGGCCAACTCCCGGTACGACTCCTGCTTGAGCTGCAACTGCCCCTGCTGTTCGGCCAGGTGCTGTTCGGTTTGCTGTATTTCCACCTGGTCGCCGTCCAGATCCTGATGCAGCTTTTGCAGCGATTGGCGAATCGTCTGCATCTGCTGGCGCGATTTGGACAGGGTTTCCTGCAGTTCCTCGCAGCGCCGGCGGCCCAGTTCGATCCGGTCTTCCTGGTTGCTGATCTGGCTGGTGCATTGCAGCAGTTGATTTTCCACCTGGCGGATTTCATTGACGGTCTGGTCCAGTTCATGGCCCAGGCTGCTCAACTGCGCCTGCGCCTGGTCGGACGCGGTGGTCAGCGTGAGAATTTCATCCTGCAACCCCGTAAGCTGCTTCTGCAAGTCCTGGGCCTCGTTTTTCAAGTTGTAATAATCGGACAGATACTGGCTCAGCCGCAGCTCTTTGAGCCGGCTGCTGTAACTTTGGTAATTCCGGGCTTTCCCCGCCTGGTATTTGATCGAGCGCAGCCGTTTGTCCACCTCTTCCACGATGTCATGCAGCCGCAGCATGTTCTGATCGGTCCGCTCCAGCTTGCGCAGGGCTTCTTTCTTCCGCGCCTTGTATTTGCTGATGCCCGCTGCCTCTTCAAAGATGGCCCGCCGGTCCTGCTTGGAGGCCTGCAGGAGGACTTCCACCTTGCCCTGCTCGATAATCGAATAGGCGTCGGCCCCGATCCCGGTATCCATGAACATTTCCCGGATATCCTTCAGCCGGCAGGGCTGGTTGTTCAGCAGATATTCGCTTTCCCCGCTGCGATACAGCTTGCGGGTGACGGCCACATCGTCCTGATCGGTTTTCAGCAGCCGGGAAGTATTCGCGAACACCAAGGTGACTTCCGCGTACCCCATGCTCTTTCGGCTGTTCGAGCCGTTGAAGATTACGTCCAGCATATTGCCGCCGCGCAGGCTCTTGGCGCTCTGTTCGCCCAGCACCCATTTCACCGCATCGACGATATTGCTTTTGCCGCAGCCGTTGGGGCCGACGACCACCGTAATCCCGTCGCCGAATTCAAATTCCGTTTTGTCGGCGAAACTTTTGAAACCGCATAAAATGATTTTTTTTAACTGCATCTGCTTTTTGCATCCTCCATGACTGTTGGCAGAATTCCATGCTTCATTTTTGTTTTCTACTTCGGGGCTAGCCGATCAGGTCCTCCGGTATCCGGTGCAGCCGGAACTCCGCGGGAATGACCTGATTGTCTTCGCAGAGCCGGTACAGCACCCCTGCCAGTTGCGAGAAACTCAACCCCGCGCCGCTTCTCTTTTTGACTCCCGGTTTCACCAGGGGCATCGCCAGCGTCTGAATCAGATCTTCCACCTGATTCGAAGAACTCAGCGTTACAAATTTCTGGCCTTCACCCAATTGCCGGATAATCTTGATCGTATCATCATTCGGCCGGGAATTGATCGTGATTAAATCTTTGAATTCAAAGAAAACATTGTCATGGCAGCGGGCGTTCCTGCCAAAAAAGACAATCCGCGGCTGATCTGCCGCCCAGACACAGGCCAGATTCGTCCCGGTGGTCTCCAGAAAATCAATTCGGTACCCGGAAGGGACGGCAACCGATGTGATACAGGGATCTTTGATTTTGCTCAGGCCGTCATAGGCCAGCAGACGCAGACGGACGTTGGAACTGTTCAGTAATTTTTTCAAACAGGCCCGGGCGCTCGGATCAGCGGCGTTCCGCTTCAAGTCCCGCGCTGCCGGCAATTGGCACGGATGCGAGTCATCCATCGCGATCTGAATCAGGGTGTCTATGGCTTTCATATTTTCCAGATATAAAGCGGTACGGGCAGCGTAGTATTGAAGTTTGCCGGTCGAACTTTGATACGTTTTCTCCAGGGACGGCAGGCAGATTCTTCCCAGGCCTTCCCACGCCAGAGAAATGGCTTCATAATCGGCGTCCGGCTTTTGGGCGGCTTCATGCAACTCCCGGATCTTGTTTTCCAGATATCCCGGGTTATCCTGCAGGTAGAGGCCCAAAACCAGACTTACAAAACGCTGATACTCTTCCCGGTATTCATCGGGAATCTGCAGCGATACGCTGTTCCGTTTGGCTTCCGCTATTTTGGGATTTTTCATACCGCCGAAACGGGTATTGATGCGGCGCTGGATGAGTTGGGCTGTCCGATAGTCCGGCTGTAAAATCGCCAGTTGAATGTTGCGGTCGAATATGGTTTCCCCGCCGTTCAGCACCACCCCGTACCGCGGATCGGATTTTTGGCTGTCGCTGGTGAAAGGATTGATGAAAATCGGCCCCTCCGCATAGGCGGTGGGACGGCTGGCCAGCGGCTGGCCGGTTCTGCCTGGGGCAACAACCTGCAACTCGGTTTTCATTAAAATTCCGCCCTGCAGAGAGGTTATCTGGGAGTTGGGAAAGGCGGTAACCTGAACTTCAAATTTTTCGCCTTTTGGCGCCCCAGCAGGCACGAGGCCGCGAACCATAACTACGGCTGTGGTAGGACTTTCGATAATTTGATCGGCGGTCATCTCCGGATATCGATTATGTAAACCGCTATCTTTTCCATACTTATGAATCAATTGGCGCAATTGTTCTTTTACCGCCGGGCTACACTGTCCTGAGCCGGTACCCGGCAGCCCCCATACCAGCGAATAGCCCTGCAGCTGAACACTGGCAAAACCGGTCGGTTCGCAGATGGATCCGATCGTATCCTGCAGGGCCACCGGGGCGGCAGAAGGAGATTGCTCTTTCTGTTTGCAACCACAAATACATGTTATTAAACAGTTTATAATAATAATGCTTTTTGTGATTTTCATGTAGAACCTACCTGTTTATAACTTAGGCATATATCATTTATCGGACTATTATTGCTAAGTTCTTGAAGGTTCCCCAAGTTTCAATATCCCGAGGCAACTTTACAATTCTATAAACGTTTCTATCCGATAAACCGTAGCTAGACTAACACCTTGGCTAATCAGCGTCAAGATGAATTATCGGAACTCGTTGGGATATCTTAAACAATATAAGAGAGGCTGAAAAAGGGATTAAGAGAATATAACCTGAATTTCGTTTAAGCACCTAAGGCCAGTAGCTCGTTTTGCCATTCAGAGCGATCCCTGTGAATCGACGGTTTTTTAGGCAATCGGGTATAGGCAATCAAGCCGGATATCAAATGGACCAGGAAATTCGTCGGGCTGC
>JAKQBU010000354.1 GCA_029573975.1 Planctomycetota bacterium | reverse complement strand
TCTCCGCTGGTCCGGGCCACGGGAACGCTGCGGGATAAAGTATATCGGATAAGCTGGACGCGACGGGTTATCTGGGCAGCACTGATTGCCGGATTGCTGATGGCACCGTTTCTTTTTCATAAGCAGGTCAAGGTCATCGGTGCCGCGGAGCTGGTTCCGACCGAAGCGCGAATTGCCTATGCCCAGCAGGATGGCGTGATCCAATCGGTGGCGGAATCTCTTACCGCCATGCCGCCCCATCGGGTGGTGCAGAAGGGAGAAGTGCTGGCCGCGCTCGATATGAGCCAGATTGATAATGAGATTGACCGGGTAACCAATGCGATCATGGAGGTGACGTACAGTCTGGATGATGCGCGGAACCGGAATCAAATGACGACGGTAGCGGTTCTGGATAGCCGGTTAAAGGTTCTGGAAGCGGAGCGTGACAAATATTTGCTGGAACGGAGACAGTATGAAATTGTATCTCCTGTCGATGGCATGGTAATTACGCGGGAAAGCGAGATCCGCCAGTATTATTCCAAGCCGGTGACACGGGGGGAACCGATGTTTGAGGTGGTGCCGGATGGTTCGCCCTGGCATTTAAAGGTGAATGTACCGGAAAATGCGGCTGGGGAACTGCTTAAGGCGTATGATCATCTGGAAGGAGAAGCCAGTCTTCGCGCCCGGGTGATTCTGAATGCGTGTCCGGATACGAAGTTTGAAACCTATGTGATATCGGTTGCCCGGAAGGCGAATGTAGTAACCACCGGCGAACAGAAGTATCGCAATGTCATCGAGGTGCGGGTGGCCCAGCCGGAAGGCCTGGAGGAGATGGTGATTCCGCGGCAGGGGATGGAGGGAAAGGTGGCAATCGAGTGTGGCGAGCGTACCCTCTTTTATGCGCTGACGCATGAGTTCGTTAATTTTGTACGGGTGAGTTTGTTCTGAAACGGCAGGGGCGGGCCGGGAAGCATCGGAACCGAGAGCAGCGAGAGCGGCTGGATTGGAATGGCGAAAGGAATAGTTATGGAGTATTGGAAAAAGGTTGCGTGTGGGCTGGCACTGATAGTAGGGGCCGTATTATCGGCTCCGGGGATGGCACAGGAAACAAGCTATCCCCTGGCGTCGCGAAGCGAATACCCTCTGTATCTTCGGGCGCAGAATGTTGCGGTTTTAGGAGTTTCGGTGAACGGGATTATATCAGAGATATTCCATGAGGCCCAGGATTTTGTCCAGGAGGGTGATTTGCTGATGCAACTGGATGCAGAACAGGTGAAGCTGGAAATCCAGAAACTGCAGGCCAATATCGATATGTTTGTGGATTTGGACAAGGCGAAAACCGTTGCGGAATATGCCCAGGATAATTTGGAAATCGTAACCAAGCTTTATGAAAAAGGGGTCAGCTCCGATAAGGAATTCAAGGAAGCCCATCAGCGGAAGGATCTGGCGGACCTGGATGTAAAAGCGGCGGAATTGCAGTTGAAGCTGCTGGAATTGAACAAACAGCAGAATGAAGATCTCTTGAAGAGGTATTCCATTCGAGCTCCCATGAACGGTGTTATCGTTCCCTTTTCCAGTGTTCCCAGCCTGAAAGATGCGAATCTGAAAAAACTGGAGGTGGGGGAGCCGGTCAGCAACGGCCAGAGGGTCATGGTTATCATGAAGGTAGATACTTTGCGGGTGAGCGATTCCTTGCCGGTGGACCAGTTGGGAACGGTGAAAATCGGGCAGGAGGCCCGGGTGCATGTGCAGGGGGACCAGGGGGCAGGGCGGCCGGCCCGGGTGGTCTTTATCGGGCCGACGATTTATGAGACGGGGCATTTTGATGTGGAAGTGGAATTTACCAATCCTGCTGTTGACGAGGCGAATGAGCAAAAAGATTTGTACCCCTACCTGTATCGATCCGGTATGCGTGCCAGAGTAGAATTTTTGAGGTAAGGTGGCGCAGGGAACGTTCCTATGAATGAAAATGCCATATCCGCAGAAGATCAGGAATTGCCCCGCTTTCGGGCTGAGGTCGAGGTTTCGGAGCAGGTGTACGATGGCCAGCCGTACTGGGTTTTAAAAGATCCTCTGTCCCTGCGCTATTACCGGTTTAACCGGGAGGAGTATTTTATTATCGAGCAGCTCCGCCGCGGCGTGACCCTGCGCCAGTTGAAGGAGGCCCACCGGCGAGAATTTAACAGCGATCTGCTGAACAACGGGGAGATCGGCCAGTTTGTCCGCGATTTGAATGTCCGCAATCTGGTCGAAAACAAGCACCCCCAGCGGGATGAGATTTTTTTTAAGGCGGCCAAACGAAAATGGCGGGGCAAATTTATTTCCCAAATCAGCAATTTTCTTTTCTTTAAAATACCTTTGTATGACCCGGATAAACTGCTGGACCGGATTATTCCGCATTTGCGTTTTCTGTGGACGCGGAGTTTTTTCCTGCTGTATCTGATGCTGCTGGCGCTGGGGGGCTTTTTAATCATGCGCCGCTGGCCGGATTTTTCTTCCATGTTTCAATCCAATTTTTTTACGATTTATAACGCCCCGCTGGTTTTTGCCGTATTCTGGCTGGTTAAAGCGATACATGAATTCGGGCATGGGCTGACGTGTAAAAATTACGGCGGGGAGGTCCATGATATCGGTTTGCTGGTGATGATTTTTATGCCGTTTCTCTATTGCAATATTACCGATTCCTGGACCTTCCGAAGCAAGGCCCACCGCCTATTGACCAGTTCCGGCGGGATTCTCTCCGAATTGATGATTGCGGCTCTGGGGGCGATTGTCTGGTATTATACGGATCAACCCGGTTTTATCCACGCCTTTGCCTTCAATGTGGTGATTGTCTGTTCTATCTCCACGGTCTTGTTCAATGCCAATCCCCTGATGAAATTTGACGGCTATTATATCCTGATGGATCTGATCGAAGTCCCGAATTTACGCCAGCGCTCCGGTGCCTTAATTCGCAATTTTTTCATTCGACATCTTTTAGGAGGGCGTACCGAAGAAATGCACGAAGAACATCGCTATAAATTTATTTTTCCCCTGTATGCGATTGCGGCGGTAATCTACCGCTGGTTTATCATGTTTGCCATTCTCTTTATGGTATATGATTTTCTCAAACAGATGCATCTGGCGGTTCTGGGCCGTTTTATTTTTGTTTTGGGCATACTAACCACGTTTATTGTCCCCCTGACCAAAACCGGAATTACCCTGCAGAAACAGCGGGCCAGTCTGGGAATCTCTCATATCCGTCTGCTGTTTTTTCTGGTACTGCTCACGGTCGGGATTGCTGTGGTTTTGTTTTTCCCCATGCAGCAGCATGTCACCTTGAATTTTATTCTGGAGCCGGAGCCGATGCATTGGGTTCGCAGCGAAGCAGCCGGAGAGGTGCACTGGGAAAAACCGGTTTCCGAAGGAGCGTGGCTGGGGGAGTCTGCCTCGGAAAAGGGGCTCCTCGCCCGCCTGATGAATCCGGATCTGAAGCTGAAAGCGGTGCAAATGTCGGCCCAAATCCAGCAGGTGGAACTGGAGATGGCTTACTATAACAGGCAGGAATCGGAAAATAAGGGCCGGCTGGAGCAAATGAATGACCGGTTGCAAACTCTGCGGCGGGAAAAACAACGGCTGGACGAACAGATTGCCAATCTGGAGGTGTTTGTGCTGTTTCATGGGGAAGTATTAAGTTCGGATGAATGGCTGCGGCAGCTTGATGGCCGATTCGTGCCGCGTGGCACTCCGCTGCTGTTGTTAGGGGATAGCCGCCGTATGGTGGCAAAAGTGTGGGTGCCGGAGGCCCAGTTCGCCCGGATTTTTAAGCAGCCGGAAGTTCTGGGCCAGGGGACGGAATTGATGCTGTACACCTTTGCGGATCAGAAGTTTACCGGCCAGGTAACCGCCGTCAGCCGGCATCGCGAGGAAAATATGGGCGAATTCGGCGAAAAATTAGCCCTGAGCAACAAAGTCGGCGGTGAGGTTTTAACCGAATACGATCCGGCTGTCGGCCAGGAAAAACCGGTGGAAGCCGTGTACGAGGTAACGATTAACCTGGAGCTGCAGGAATTGCCTGTTTCGGCCCGTCCGTACATGTCCGGCCGAGCCCATATTGAATGCGGGCACAGTACGTTGTATCAATGGGGGAAAGATTCGTTACTGCGCTTTATCTCACCGGAAGTAAGACTTTAAGGAAAAGCCCTTTTCTTTGGCGATTGGCTGGGAGATTATGCTGACCAGACCGGCATCGATGTATTGCTTGCCGTCCGTCTGATGGCAATGCACCGCTAGAATATTTGTCCCGATTTTCAAGGCTTTTCGTGCCTCTTCATCAACCGGAATGGTGATATAGGAGGTCAGATATTTTTCCCGCTTGGCGATCCATTGGCCGTTGAGATACACCTGGGCATCTTCATCATGATGAATTACCAGATATATTTTTCCAGTTGGCATATTTGACAGTTCAAAACTGCGGCGAAGATAAATGTCGGGGCTGTCCCAGGTGGTTTTCACCACGGCCCCGGCGGTCCCTTCTACCCCAAAGCCGCCCGGTCCGCTCTGCCAGGCGGAGTCATCGAAACCGGGATTCTGCCAGCCTTCCGCCGGCTGGGCGGTGGTATAACGCCATTCCACGGGTGCGTTCTGAGAAGTGGGGCTAAGTTCCATTTCCATTTTATAGGTCTTTGTGAAACAGGCCTTATTGGCGGCCTGGATTTTTTTCAGGTCCATCTTGACCATCGCCCGGTCATAGGTCATCAGGCCGTTTACCTCACCTTCCACATCCGTAGTCTGCGTATAAACCGCCGCTGCCAGTCCCTGGCCGATGAGTAATTGCAGATTATCGATTAACTTAAGGTACGCATCGGTTAGTTCCTGGGAATTCTGATAACTGACATAACCCCAGTTTTCTTTGTTTTGCCAGGTATGCTGTTCCACCGGCAGTCCCAGCCCGCCAAATTCGCCCAGCACGACCGCCCGTTTTTCTTCATTGGCCGGTTTGCCGGGTCCGGGATATACGTGGATGTCATGCACATCCCCGGCGCCGCTGTCGGTCCAGCCGCTGGCATTGTTGACCAGACGTGTCAGGTCATAACTCTTGACCCAGTCGGTAATCCGGGCTGTATCATATTGCCCCCACCCTTCGTTAAAGGGCACCCACATTATGATACAGGGGTAATTATGAAAATTGTCGATCATTCGTTTGAGTTCACTTTCAAAATTTTTCTTCCCCTCATCCGTATTGTTGTAACCGCTAGGCATATCCTGCCAGACCAGCAGCCCCAGCTTATCACACCAGTAATACCAGCGGGCCGGTTCCACCTTGACATGCTTGCGGGCCATGTTGAATCCCAGCTTTTTGGTCATCTTGATGTCATACCGCAGGGCTTTGTCGGTGGGGGCGGTATAGAGCCCGTCCGGCCACCAGCCTTGATCAAGGGGACCATGCTGGAATAAGGGTTTATCGTTCAGAAACAGCCGCATGATACCATCGGAATCCTTCTGGATGGCAATCTTTCGCATACCGAAATAACTTTCGACCTTATCCACTTCTTGGCCGGTTTCATCCAGCAAAGAGATATTCAGGTCATACAGATTGGGTTTATCAGGGGACCAGAGTTTGGCCTTTGGTATCGGGATAATCAGCTCATTAGCGGAGCCGGCTTTGGCATCGACTTTACTAAACCAGCCGGTTTTGACTACTCCTTGGATTTGATAGCCTGCTTTTGCACCGGGGCAGTCCGCGGTAATTTTTACCTGGCTGGCATCAATGTCGGGAATGATTTTCAGCGCGTTAATATAGGCAGGATTGACAGGTTCCAGCCAAACGGTTTGCCAGATGCCGGTAACGGCCGTATAAAAAATCCCTTGCGGTTTTAGAACTTGTTTGCCGCGCGGTTGGGGGCCGGTATCGGTCGGATCCCATACGGAAACCGTAATCTCTTGTGGACCAAAGGTTTGCAAAGCATCCGTAATATCAAACGAGAACGGATCATAACCGCCCTGATGGGTGCCGATGGTTTTGCCATTGACCATAACGGTTGTATCCCAGTCCACTGCGCCGAAATGCAGGAGGATTCGTTTACCGGACCATTTTGGGGGAATGGTAAAGCCGTGCTGATACCAGAGCCGATTTTCCGGTCCGACCGGCTTCATGACTCCGGAGAGAGCCGATTCGATAGGAAAGGGGACCAGTATTTGGCCATCCATCTTTTCCGGCTGGGGGGCATCTTTCGCGACGATGGCATAATTCCATAATCCATTTAGATTTAACCAATCCTTACGAACCAGTTGAGGCCGGGGATATTCCGGCAGGGCTTCATCTGGGCTGACCTCTTCGGTCCATTGAGTAAAAAGCGGGCCATCGGCGGGTTTCCAGTTGGTTTCGGCAAAAGACGCAGTTTCCATGAGTAAAGTGAAGGCCAGAATCGAGCTGATGATTAGTACCTGCTTCATTTCATTTTTCCTTTCTGATTAGCAAATCACTCTATATCCCAGTAAAAGCTTGCCGGGAACCGATTCCACTTGGTAAAAGTTGTATCGCAGTAAGTATTTATAGCAAAAAAAACATACTTTGCCAGACATTTTTCATGAAAGGTTTGTTATGGTTCTGTGATAATCTGGACCGGGCAGGGAGGGATGGCCTTGAGGAAGGCTCTGCCGTAGTTTTTGGTGATTATCCGTGGATCCAGAACAACCACGATCCCCGTGTCTTTCTGGGTGCGTATCAGTCTGCCGAAGCCCTGTTTAAATTTGATGACGGCTTCGGGAAGCTGGTAATCGAAGAAGGGACTGCCGCCATTTTTCTGGATTTGTTCGAGGCGGGCCTGGAGCAGCGGGTCGTCGGGAACGGAAAAGGGGAGCTTGAAGATGATGACATTACTCAGGCTTTCGCCTGGTACGTCCACGCCCTGCCAGAAGCTGTCGGTTCCGAATAAAACGCTGTTGATATTCTGGCGGAATTCCTCCAGCAGGGCGGAGCGGTCTTTCCCAAACCCTTGTTCCAGCAGGAGAAAGGAGTTTTCCCGGCAGAAATCCCGCAGTTCGCCTGCCGCCTGATGCAGATGTTTAAAATTGGTGAAGAGAATGAAGGCCTTGCCCTGGGTTTGGAGGAGGTATTTTTTAATGGCCTGGATGGCTGCCTGGATAAAATCGTCTTCCTTGAGTTTGGGTTCCGGTAAATCGGCTTCCACAAAGACTTTAACCTGGGATTGATAATTGAAGGGAGAACCTAATTGCAAGGCTTTGTATTCTTCCAGGCCCAGGCGGGAACTGAAAAAACGAAAGCCTTTCTTTTTGTCGAGGTCGTCATCCGTTACGCCGGTTTCAGTGGAAGTGCTTAGTGTGGCGCTGGTTAAGATAACGGAGGGACAAGGGGTAAAGAGGGCCTTCTGCAGGGAGGGACCGACATGTAGGGGGGCGGCGGAAATAACAGTGCGGGGCATGGGGGCACGGCCGCCAGCCTCGACCCAGTACACGGTTTCGGGGATTTGCTGGTGAATGAACTGGTTTAATTCGTAGGCGAACTCGGTGCAGCGCAGGGCATAGGAGTCGATTTCTATCCGGTCCTGTTCGTCAACGCTGTTTTCCGCGACGGTACGCAGGTAGCCGCTTAGGTCCGTAAGTGGTTGGGAGAGCGGGTTTTCAAAAAATTCCGCCTGCTTGATGCGGCTATGGCTCGATGGATTAGTCTGGGAATGGCAAAAACCATACACCTGGTTAAAGAAATAATCGGCGGCCTGATCGACACGGGTAATGTATTTGGCGGCCTCCTGATGGGGCATGGCGGCTACGATGCCTTTTTCTGTTTTTGGATTGTAAATACGGTTGAGAAGGTACTTTACCTGATAATTGCTCAGCCGCAGGCCGAAATGGCGGCTGGCGACGTGTTCGATGTTATGAGCCTCATCCAGGATAACCAGGTCATAGCGGGGCAGGATGGAGCCGCCGTCCAGCCGAATGGCCAGGTCGGTAAAAAACAGGGCATGATTGGCGATGATGATGTCGGAGGAGTACATGCGGCGGCGGGCTTTTTGGAAGAAGCAATTCTCGTGACGCGGGCAATGCTTTGCCATACAAACACTTTCGTCACTGGCGACCATTTCCCAGACGGTTTTGGGGGGGGCGAAGGTGAGGTCCGAGAGGGAGCCGTCTTTGGTTTGCAAGGCCCAATGGAATATATCTTCCAGAAAGGCAAGGTGTTCCGGTTGATCGAAGAGGGAGAGCTGGCGGCTGCGGGCCTTTTCCAGCCGGCGCCAGCAAAGGTAATTGCCGCGGCCTTTGGCCAGGGTGCAGACGAAATCGATTCCCAAGCTTTTGTGAATAAAGGGGATATCCTTCTTTACCAGTTGTTCCTGCAGGGAGATGGTGTAGGTGCTGATGATGACTTTTTGTTTGTTTTCCACGACCCGCTGGAGGGCGGGGATGAGGTAGGCGAAACTTTTTCCCACGCCCGTGCCGGCTTCGACCATGAGGTGGTTGGATTCTTTGAAGGCGAGCGCAATAGCCTGCGCCATCTCGATTTGCTGAGGTCTGGATTCATAGCCAGTAAGGGATTGGGCAATGGGTCCCTGGTCACCGAGGAAGACGGCGGGATCGATTTTATTTGGGTTGGGAGCCAATAATGCCCTCCCACGGGGAAGACGCGGTGGCGTAGAGTTTTCGGGGGATTCTGCCGGCCAGATGAGCCAGGCGGCCGGCTTCGATGGCGT
>JAKQBU010000347.1 GCA_029573975.1 Planctomycetota bacterium | reverse complement strand
CTGATATTCGATGAGGCGATGAGCCAGATCGATTCGGAAAGCGAGGCGAAGATTCAGAAGGCGATTATGGAGTTTTCGCAGGGCCGCACCACCTTTATCATTGCGCATCGGCTCAGCACCATCATTCGGTCGGACCGGATTCTGGTGCTGGACAAGGGGCATTTGGTGGCGGAAGGGACTCACCAGACTTTGCTGGAGAAATGTTCCCTGTATAGGAAGTTGTACGAAGTGCAGTTTGCCTGTTAATAGCGAGAATGAGGTATGAACCAGCCAGGCAATCCGGGCGAGGTAATCCGGACGTTACAAAATCAGTTGGAGTGCGATTTGTATCTGGGGGGATACTGGCTGCCGATTGGGAAGCTAAAACCAGCGGTGAAAATGCCCGTTCGGCCGCCAATAGCAGCCACTCCCCCCCAACCTATGGCTGTCAGTCAGGAGCGGAAAATGTCGGAAACGGAACCAAGGAAAGGAAAACAGAAACGGCTGGACGATTTGGCCCGGCGTATGGGGCCATGCTGCCGCTGTTCGTTAGCCCAAACCCGGCTGCATCTGGTTCCGGGCGAAGGCAATCCCTGTGCCCGGATCGTATTTGTGGGGGAAGCCCCCGGGGCCAACGAAGATGAACAGGGTCGGCCTTTTGTGGGGCGGGCCGGCCAGTTGCTGACGAATATTATTGAGGCGATGGGGCTGCGGCGGCCGGAGGTGTATATCTGTAATATTTTAAAATGCCGCCCGCCGGAGAACCGGGATCCGCAGGCGAATGAAATCGCTGCATGCATTGAGTATCTGTATGAGCAGCTTCGAATCATCGAGCCGGAGATGATCGTGGCGCTGGGAGCGCATGCGGCCAAAACCCTGCTGAACAGTACGGCTGCCATCGGGGAACTGCGGGGGCGAGTGCATGCGTATTATCCGGAGCCGCTGTCGAAGCCGATTAAGCTGGTGGCGACCTACCACCCGGCATATCTGCTGCGGAATTATTCGCCGGATAACCGGCGGCGGGTGTGGCATGATATGCAAATGGTGTTGAAGGAACTGGGTTTGCCGGTTCCCAGGGGCAAACAGGAATAAAGGCAGGCAGGAGAACAGCCGGTGAAAATCGAATGTATGGTGCTGGGGGATTTCGAGACCAATTGTTATGTACTGCGTACTTCGGCACAAGACAAAGAATGCGTACTTATCGATCCGGGCTTTTCCGCGGAACCGCTGCTTGATTATCTGCATCGCCATTCTCTGCATCCGTGCCGGGTTTTGTTGACGCACGGCCATTGCGATCACATCGCCGGTTTGGAACTGCTGCATCAGAAATTCAATCCACTGCCGGTCAGCATCAGCCCGGAGGATGCGCCGATGCTAACGGACAGCCAGAAGAATTTATCCAGCATGATGGGGATTGATCTGGCGGTACCGGCGGCGGATGCCATAGTCCGGCCGGGAGAAACCATTTCATGGGGGGAACTTGCCTTTACGGTATTGGCGACTCCCGGACATACACCGGGCGGAGTGAGTTTTTATTGTGCCCGGGAGGGTGTGGTTTTCACCGGGGACGCGCTGTTTGCCGGCTCCATCGGACGGTATGATTTTCCCGGCAGCAACGGGGAGATCCTGCTGCGGGGGATACGGACGGAATTGCTTACCCTGCCGGAAACCACGCGGGTATATCCCGGCCACGGCCCGGAAACCACCATCGGCCGGGAGAAACGGACCAATCCGTATCTGGCTTGAGAAACCGAACCATTGATATTTCCAGCAGTTAGAGAAACTGAGAAGGGAATTTCCGCAGAACGGTTAAAAATGGAAATTCCCGGTTTCCAACCGAAAAGCTGACTTGACGGTGGCAAATCGATAGGTTAGAATGAATGAGTGAGATCAGCGTTGGAGAATTATGGGACGTTAAACCAGGAATTCTGCCGGCCGAATTTTTCTAAGAGAATCGAATCGTGCCAACTCTTTATGTATTACAAGGTCCGGATAAGGGCCGAACGTATGAAGTGCTGCACTCGCCGACGATGATCGGCCGGGAAAGCCACGACCTGCCTCTGACCGATAATACGATTTCACGTCATCATGCGGAGCTTTTGCAGGAGTCGGGCACGTGGCTTATCCGGGATTTGAATTCCGCCAACGGTACGTATGTCAACGGGGTGAAAGTGTTCAAGTCGCTGGCCTTGAAACAGGGGGACCAGATTCGCTGCGGGACCACCCTGATCGTATTCGGGGGGATCCGTAAAAATACCGGGATTCCGGGCGAACTCGGAAGCAGTTTGCGGATCGACGAGGACGGCAATCTGGTGGAATCGGCGATTATGGCGACGGCGCCTTCGATGGACGATTCGGTCATTATTGCCGGACCGGAGACCTCCTCCGCGGTAGGGAATTTACGCCTGCTGTATGAGTTGTCCACCGCGATCAGCTCCATCTTTGATCAGCAGCAGCTCCTGGAAGAAGTGGTGGACATCATTTTTGACAATCTGCCGGTGGACCGCGGCTTTATCATGCTGCGGCAGGAAGACCAGCAGGAACTGGTGCCGGCGGTGGTGCGGTACCGCAGCAAGGATCATTCGGGTAAAATTACCATCAGTCATACGATTGTGAACCATGTGATGAACAATCAGGAAGGGGTGATCTGTTCCAACGCGATGCGGGATCCGCGGTTCACCAAGGGGAAAAGCGTACATGACTACGCCATCCACTCGGCCTTGTGTGTTCCGATCACGGTGCGGGACCGGAATATCGGGGTAATTTATATCGATACGACGGTAGCCACGCATACCTATTCGGCGGAACAGCTTCGTCTAGTAACGGCGATTGGTTTTCAAACAGGGCTGGCGCTGGAACACGCCCGGCTTTATCAGGCGGGGGTACAGGCGGAGCGGCTGGCGGCGGCGGGTGAGACGGTGGCGTATTTGTCGCACGGGATCAAGAATATCCTGCAAAGCCTGCAAAGTGCGGTCGATATGGTGCAGTTGGGGCTGAATCGCAATAAGCTGGATGTGGCCAAGAAGGGCTGGACTATTCTTTCCCGCAATATGACGCGAATTCAGAACCTGGTTTTAAATATGCTGGCCTTCAGCAAGGTCCGCAAGCCTAAGCTGGTGATGATTCAGCTCAATCAAATTGTCAACGATGCCCAGGAGATGCTGGCCGGTCAGGCGGAAGAAAAACGGGTGGCTTTGGTGCCGGATCTGGATGATTCACTGCCCTCGATTCCGGTGGACCCGGACGGGATGCAGCAGGTAATATTGAATCTGGTACTGAATGCCCTGGATGCGGTGAAGCCGGATGTCGGGATTATTACCGTTAAAACCCACTTTGACAGCCAGGCACATGAAGCGGTTCTGATGGTTGGCGATAACGGAGCGGGAATTGAGAAGGAGCGGCTGTCCGCCATTTTCCGGGCGTTCGATTCCAGCAAGGGACAGGGTGGTACGGGACTGGGGCTGGCGGTCGTTAAGAAAATCATTGAAGAGCACGAGGGGAAGGTGGAAGTCACCAGCAATATAGGCGAAGGTACCACCTTCACCATCCGTATTCCGACGGCAGCCAAACCGGCCCTGGACAGCGGCGGCACAGCAGGCCCTGCAAACTAATATTTACATACAGGTCGGAAATTTTCCAAATTCCATACCCGGATTTACGCTTTGCGTAACCGGGAAACTGCCAGGGCGATATCCTCCAGTCGCTTTTCGCCGGCTTCGCGTTCGATGCACATGGTTCCCTGGAAACCAATCTCCTTGAGGGCTTTCAAAAAAGAGTTATCGGAATTAACCTGACCATCACCCCAGGGTACTTCGGTGCCCCACTGGCCCGGCTGGGTGGTACGAATGGCATCTTTCACATGGAGATGTTTGACCCAGGGGGCTAGGGTGCGCACAGCCTCGGCGGGAATACCCTTATCGTATAAAATCATATTCGCCGGGTCAAAGTTGACCGCCAGGGCGTGATGTTTCATTTCCTCCAGGAACAATTTCAGCTCCTGAGCGGTTTCCTGTCCGGTTTCCATCAGGATCGTCACCTTCTTTTTGGCGGCGACATCAGCCAGATATTTCATCCGGTCATAAAATTTCCTGGCATATTCGGCATCGGTGTGATCGATAAAGCCGGCATGAAAAGCCAGATAGGGCACGCCCAGTTCGGCGGTGACATCCAAGGCCTTCAGAAACAGGGCCGAATCATTTTTCCAGTGCTCATCGGGCCGGATACCGCCGGTTAGTTTGATCCGATCCAGAGTCGAATAATCTTCATGCGCGAATGCGATCATCGTCGCACTGATTTTCCAGTTTTGTTTTTTGACGGTTTTGAGGTATTCGGAACCGTTTTGTTCAAAAACCGGTCCAACCGCCAGATTGATATGCTCCAGCCCCATTTTTTTCATCGCCTCGGCAATGACCGGTAAATCATTATGCAAAGACCAACTGCAAACACCGACAGGCCAGTTTCCACATTTTACCATGATTTTATCCTCTCTTTATTTAGCTTTGTTTACTTTGACTATGACTTTTTTACCGGTTTGCACCGATTTCTTTTCCAGTTCGACCAGCCGGACGGAATCGCGCGCCTGCTGGGGTGTGATGATTTGCGCCTGGCTGACACCCTGGAGTTCCCGGGTAAAATAGGCTATTTCGTTAAAATAACCGTCATTTTGCGGCAATTCAGGGGTAAAGACCTCACCCTGAGCCGGGAAAACCTGGATCGTGGGCTGGTTGCGGGTGGTGAAGACTACCGTGGCCCTTTCCAAAATGAGCGTGAAATCCATCTCGAAGACAAAAGAGGGCATCATGGCCCAGCCGCCCTCAGCGGTTATCAGATGGCCATCATATTCGTACCGGGAGACGATATGAACGATGGAATTATTCTTATTCTGGATGCCGTAACTGGTTACAGATTCAGGCATACCGAGCAGGTACTGGATATAGTCCACATCGTGGATGTGCAAGTCGAGGGGCATGCCGCCGCTGCGGGATTCATCGGCAAACCAGCTATCGGACCAGGCGGGCATGGCGGTATAGCGGCGGAAGCTGGCGGCTTGGAGTGCGCCGTAAGTCTTGGATTCGACGATATTTTTGGCCCAGACGTATTCGGGCCAGAAACGCAGGCAGTGGCCGATCTGGAGCTTTTTGCCGCTCTTGCCGGCAGCGGAAATCATACGGTCACAATCTTTGGCTGTCAGGGCCATGGGCTTTTCGCATAAGACCGAGAGGCCCGCCTTGAGGGCCTGGACGGTGAAATCGGCATGGAGAAACGTCGGCAGGGTGATGGAAACGACATCCAGCTTTTCGCGTTGGAGCATTTCTTTAAAATCATGATATATGCCCAGTGCGGAAAAATCGATTGGTTCTTTGTTAAGAGCGATATTGCCCTGGGTTTTCTGGGAATCCTGTACAAAATTGGGATTGGCATCGCACAGGGCTACTACCTGGACGCCCGGCTGTTTTTTCCAGGCCTGATAATGCGTCTGACCCATAAAGCCAAAACCAAGAATCGCCACTCGCAGCACGTTCACCTTCCTTTCGCGATGTCGTATGTAACCTTAGATGAAGACTACAGTTCGGTAATCCGTATGTTCCGGTATTTCAAGCCCTTTTCGCCATGATGCTGAAAGCCGATATAGCCGCCGGTCCGCTGGAGGCCGGGGTGTTCGGCGATTTTGTCGAAATGGTCATTCAGATTGACATCGATAATCTGGGTATCATTGAGCGTAACTTTGACATTAACGCCTACGCATTCGATGGCCATCTTTTGCCATTCATTGGCCGGTTTGGTGACCCGCTGGGAGGGGGCCTGAACGGAATAGACGCTACCGCAGAATTGCCAGGGCTTTAGATCCTTGTATTGGTCAGCGTAGTCATCTAAAACCTGGATTTCGGAGCCGGCATAGGCGGGATTTCCCTCGCGGGGGGTACGGATGAAAACACCGCTGTTGCCGCCCGGCGGGACCATAAACTCCAGCTCCAGCTTGAAATTGGTGTACTGATCGACGGTGGAGAGCCAGCCGCCGCTATTGCCTTCGTTGTAAAGGGTTCCATCGGCCACCTGCCAGGCGCCCGGTTCGCCGCCGACTTGTTCCCAGCCGGATAAATCCTGGCCGTTAAACAGGGATTTGGCTTCGCGGGGGATTTCGCGGATATAGATGTTCTTGAAGTATAATTTGGTGCCGTGTGACTGCAATTCAATCTGGCCGGAGGAGTACATGGGTTTGTCGCGTTCCCAGTAATTTTCCATAACCGTATTATCGACAACCAGTTGGTCGTTCAGGTGGACGGTAACGCGGTCCCCGATCATGAGGATGCGGAAGGTGTTCCACTGGCCGACCGGATTGTCCGCCACCTTGAGGGGCTGGCTGGGATTCTTCTGATTGTTGTAGAAGCCGCCGGAGCCAACCTGGGCGCCGACATTGGTCAGGGCAGTGTCCCAAATCTGTACCTGGGGCGAGCCGCGGAGATAGATACCGCTGTCGCCGCCAGCCTCAATCTTCCAGTCCACGAACATTTCAAAGTCGGCATAATCTTTCACAGTGCAGAGATGGCTGCCGTGGCCGTCGAACTCCAGCGTGCCATCGACCACCTTCCAATGGGTACGCATGACTTCATCCGCCTCAACCTGGGCCTTGGAGAGTTCTTCGGCGGTCATTTTGGCGCGGGTGGGCGGATCGGCGACCAAGCCCTTCCAGCCGGTCAAATCCTGGCCGTTGAAAAGAGCTATAAATCCTTGCGGGGGTGTGTTATCCGCTTTTGGCGCGGCAACCGGCTCGGCTATCGGTTGGGGCTGGGAGTCAGTGGGGGCGGCCGGCTGGGGTTGGGGCTTATCGGCTTTTTTGCAGCCTCCCGTCAAAAGCAAGCAGGAAACCACTAATGCTATAATTGCTTGTTTCATAATATTTTACCTTTCGCTCTGTGAACTAAATGCATCGTTTGAAACTTTCGTTACCCAGTTGTCATTTACACTATAATCAAGCTAAAGTAATTAGTGCAGGCCTGATAAGCAAATATTTTTTCCAGTTTATTTGGAAATCCGGGGGGCGGGGTATTTGGCCGGCGGGAAGGAAACGTAATCCACGTTGTGATAAATACTTGACATATTTCAGTCAAAATGGTATAATACATAATAATATAGCGGTTGTTCTTGTGTGTGGAAAATACCTGCTATTTGAGACAAGACGACCGGAAAAACGCTGTTTTTAAACGAAAAACAAAGTTTTTTCAATATTGATGACGGCGTGAGTAATTTTCTACCCTTGTTATAATAGGGGGAGCGAGTTGCTTTTGGATGACAAAAGCGGCTGGAGTGGTACTGTCGATTTTAAAGAGGAGTGAATGGCCTTATTTTAAAAGGGGGGTACGTTTCGGAAATCATGATATCCAGAGTGCAGAACGAGTGTTTTAGTTGTACCGATGTTTTGCAGCAATAGAAAACGAAAAAACATATGAAGAATCACTATATTCAATCAGTTGGTTATGTATTTTTTGCGGTGTTGTTTTTTGCCAGTACGGCCGCCGCCATGGAGGTAACGCCCTTTGCCGACCCTGCCTTTGAGGCTGCGGTGCGGGTGGAGTTAGGCATTCCCAGCCCAACCCCGATTACTGATACGGATATGCTGATTTTAACGAATCTGAATGCGGAAAACCAGGGGATTGCGGATATAACGGGGATCGGGTATGCACTCAATTTGCAGGTGCTGGGATTAAACAACAACCAGCTTGTCAGTTTACCGGTAGAAATCGGAACACTGAGCCATTTGACGAGCCTTTCGGCGGCTGGCAACCAACTGAGCGGCGTGCCGGCGGCGATAGGGAATCTGTCCCAGCTACAGTACCTGTATCTGGATGGAAATCAGCTAAGCAGTCTGCCGGCGGAAATCGGGAATTTATCTAATCTTTTGGAACTTGGTCTGGCGCATAACCAGCTAAGCAGTCTGCCGGTCGAACTGGGGAACTTGACAAATTTAACCAAGCTGTATGTGTCCTTCAATCAACTAAGCGGTTTGCCAGTTGAAATCGGAAATTTAACCAGTCTGACGGATATCGGTTTGGGGAGTAATCAACTGACCAGCCTGCCGGCAACGATTGGGAATTTGACCAGTCTGACAACGCTGAATCTGGCTGGGAATCAACTGACCAGTCTGCCGGTAGAGATTGGGAATCTCCAGGGCCTTCAGTCTTTGGTTTTGGGGTACAACCAGCTAAGCAGTTTGCCGGCAGAGGTCGGGAATCTGACCCAACTAACCAGGCTGAACCTGGCGAATAATCAACTGACCGGTCTGCCGGCGGAGTTCGGGAATCTGACCCAACTGGGTTGGCTGAGCCTGGAATACAACCAGTTGGGCAGTCTGCCGGACGAGATTGGAAATCTGCCTAATCTGACCAAGCTCTATTTATCTTACAATCAGCTACACTTCCTGCCGGAAGCAATGGAGAATCTGACCGGGTTGGAAACATTGTATTTATGGCACAATCCTTTTATTACGGAAGTATATTGCGATATCATTCCCGTTCTTCAAAATAATAATCCGGGTATCACAATCTGGCATGATCCTAATCCCAATCCCCTTACCGCGGATTGTTCTACCGATCTTTCCGATTTAGCCGATTTCAGTACCTACTGGCTAGAAACCGGATGCGGAGAGGGGGATACCTGGTGCGGAGGGGCAGATCTAAATCACAGCGGGTACGTGGATTTGGAAGATTTTGCCATTTTCTGCCATTATTGGCTGGCGGAAGCTGAACTGCTGTAAAAGATGGCCCTCTCCGCAGGGAACAGGGATTTTCCTGCTGCCTGTCACCGGCGGGATGGCATTGGTGACAATCCGGGGGATTTCATGCAGGTTTATTTACCACTTGTCCTCCCACGAAGTAAAGCATTTTACGGGTTATAGGACTCTTTTCATAGGGTCAACCAGGAGTTTCCCGGCAGATCAGCAGGAGAAAAGGGGGGGAAACGATCCCTTGAGAAAGAAGAAGAAATCCGGTATAATACGTTACGAATTTATCTGTAAAAACAGCCGATATACATACAGGCGAATGATGTTTTACGGCGGTGAGAGACCGAGTGCAGTTTCGAAGGACGAGACGGGAAATGAGCGGCAAACGGATAGCCATTGTTCAGTCGAATTATATTCCCTGGAAGGGATATTTTGATCTGATAGCCCTGGTGGATCATTTTGTCCTTTATGACGATGTGCAATTTAATAAATACAACTGGCGCAACCGCAACCGGATCAAAACGCGGGAGGGGGTCCGGTGGCTGACCATTCCGATTGTGCAGAAGTCTTTGCAGCAAAAGATCCAGGATGTGGAAGCAGCAGACCGTTTCTGGATGAAAAAACACTGGCGGTCGATCGAGGTGAATTATGCCCGGGCCGCTTACTTTTCGGAATATAAAGATTTTTTTGAGGATTTGTATCTGAGCACACGCGAAAGATATCTCAGTGAAATTAATTATCGTTTCCTGACGGCCCTTTGCGGATTGCTGGGGATCGGGACGACGCTGTCCTGGTCCCGGGACTATCATTTGCCGGAAGGGAAAATTGAGCGGGTGGTGGATTTGTGCCAGCAACTGGGGGCGAATGAATTTCTGTCCGGACCCACGGCCCGGCCCTATATCAATGAGCCGCTGTTCACCGCCGGGGGTATCCGGGTGGTGTGGATGGATTACCAGGGGTATCCCGAATATCGCCAGCTTTTTTGCCCCCCTTTTATACACGAGGTCAGTGTCATTGACCTGCTCCTGAATGAAGGGGCGAAAGAGGCCCGCCGTTATCTGTTAAGCGCCAAAATCAACCGGCCCGGCGCTCCTGGGAGCCAGGAAGGACCGGTCCAACGCTCATGATGAATCAAGGCCCCCTCTATTCCGTCGTTGTTCCCGTGTATCGCAGTGCCAAAACCTTACCGGAATTGTATGAACGTGTGAATCAAACGTTTGCCGGGATGGAGGGGAATTATGAGTTGATTCTGGTAGAGGATGGCGGCGGCGATGAGAGCTGGCAGGTCATGCAATCGCTGCGGCAGCGGGATCCGCGGGTGAAAATCATTCGTCTGATGCGTAATTTTGGCCAGCATAACGCCCTGCTGGCCGGTTTTTCCTTTGCGTCCGGCGCCTTTATCATCACGATAGATGATGACCTGCAGAATCCGCCGGAAGAAATACCCAAACTAATCGAGGCTATGCAGAAGGAAAATCAGGATGTGGTGTTTGGCATCCCCCGGGAGAAAAAACATTCGAACTGGAGAAACTGGTGCAGTCAGCTATTTCACCGTGCGGTTTCTTCCTCTTTTGATCGATTGCGTACTCCCAAAATCAGCCGGCCCGGCGCTCCTGGGGGCCAGGAAGGACAGGCCCGGCGCTCATGATGAACCACAGCCCCCTTTATTCCGTCGTTGTTCCCGTGTATCGCAGCGCCAAAACCTTACCGGAATTGTATGAACGTGTGAATCAAACGTTTGCCGGGATGGAGGGGAA
>JAKQBU010000321.1 GCA_029573975.1 Planctomycetota bacterium | reverse complement strand
GGTCTGATCGCAGCCCTGGTTTTGCTATTCAGCGACCTATGCCGGGAGCTGCAATCCGGGCCGGTATCCCATATAGCGGAATATACCGCCAAAATAACGATTTATCTATTGCCCTTTGTGACCATTCTGGTGGGGCTGTTGATGGTAAGCCGGATTTCCTATGCCCATGTAATCAACAGGTATGTGAAAGGTCGTAAACCATTTAGCTATCTGGTTTTATCGATAACCGTACTGCTGCTGCTGATCTGGAAGGTGCAATTAACGCTGGCAGTCTCGTGCCTGACGTTTACGGCCAGTGGGATCATCGGGTGGATCTGGAGAAGATATATCCGGAAATTGCCGGCGGCGGACCAGCCGGCAGCCGCAAATACGGGGGAGAGAAATGTACAGGCAGGCCCGGATTTTGATAAGTAGAATTATTGACATAAGTGCTTTAATGTCAACATTTTTTGATTTTTTTGTCCGATAAGCAGTGGTGATGGTAAAAAAACGCAATAAGCCAATAAATTCTGAATCGGGATGAATAATTACACCAACTTATTCCAATTAAATTTGTCTAATAATACAGACAAATACAAAGACAGGCAGCGAGAGCGTGAGTGACGAGCTGGAACAGGTACAAGCTGCCATGTCCGGAGACCGTGATGCCTTCAATCGGCTGGTGGAGCGATATCAGAGGCAGGCGGTAGCGGTGGCATCTCGGATGCTGGGAAACATCGATGACGGCCTGGAGGTGGCGCAGGAGGCGTTTATCCGGGCCTTTCAGGCATTGGAGCAGTTAAAGGAGCCGGCCCGGTTTAAATCGTGGCTGATGCGAATCGTGGTGAACCGAGCCTTGAATTTTCGGCGTGATAGAAGCAAGTATGCCGCGATTTCGCTGAGTGATAGTTACGCTTCGGAGCAGGACGATGAGGCTGTGAGCCAGGAGCAGTTGGTCGAAGGCAAAGAGCCGCTGGCCCAGGAGAACCTGGAGGCGGCGGAGATGGCAGAGGTTTTGCAGAAGGCCATCGATGAATTGCCGGAAAACCTGCGAACGGCTTTGATCCTTTTTTCACTGGAAAAACTGCCCCAGAAGGAAATAGCCGATATTATGAAATGCAGTTTACAGACGGTAAAATGGAATGTATTCGAGGCCCGCAAGCGGCTGCGGGTTCGTTTAAAGAATATGCTGTAGCAGGGTGTACCTCTGTGAGGAGCAGAACTCATGAATAAACAGGAAAAAGAATATGTAATCAGCCGGTATAACGACCCGGACCTGACGGCCGAGGAAAAGGTGCAGATCCAGACCTGGCGGCGGGAAGACCGGGAAGTGGAGGAGCTGCTGCGGGACTATGAGGAGCTGGACCGGGGTTTGGAACGGATAGCCAGCCCCATGAACTTGAGCGGAGTGGATTTTGACAAATTTGCCGCGGGCGTGCGGGATTTGCTGCCTGCGCGGCGGCGGAGTGCGGCCCGTTCCGTATGGATGCGTCACTGGCACAAAATCGTGCCTCTGGCCGCGGCGGCTCTGATTGTTCTTGCATTTACGGTTTTAGTCGGGTTACAATTTTCACAGCAGAAGCAGTCTTCGGTACTGGTTATTCATCCGGTACGGGAGCTGAGCGCCCAGGCGGGCAATATCGTGGAAATCGGGGGGCCGCGGGCCGCCAAAGGCGATTTTCAAATTCGCAGCAATATTGAAGTATCCGAACCGACCCGGCTTTCCCAGGCGGAGATGCAGAAATTATTTCCCTCCGTGCTGCCGGAAAACGGAGGGGTGGTTTGGAGTTTCGGCAACGCGGCCGGGGAGACTTCCTCGAGCGTGAAAGCGTCCGAATCCGAAATGCTTTTTATATTCTAAGTGCCTATGGAGAAAAAAACCATGAGTGTAAAAGTATGGTTTGCCGCGTTAGCGGCAGCCGCCCTATTGGGTGCAACCGCCCCGGGTGAAGAGCTCAGCGCCGTGACCGTGGAAAAGGTGCTGGAAGATGCCGCCCAGATCAATTTTAAGGAAATTTCCCTGGAGGAGGCGTTTGCCAACCTGGAGAAAACCACGGGGATCCCCCTGGATACCAGCCAGGCCCGGACGGCCATCGGCTTGCTGCCGTTCGGCCATTTGACGGAGATCACGGCCACCCTGCAGGGGATGAGCTGGCGCAGCGCCCTGCAGGAGCTGCTGAAACCGCTGGCGCTGCGGTTCCAGCCGGGGCCGGACCGGATTTTTATATTGGGGACAGATGACTTGCTGCGCCAACCGCGGCGGCTGCAACTGTCCGAATTGAATGCGCTGGTGCGCCTGCAAACGACGACGGTCGATAGCGGTGAGAAAAAATTGATGAAGCAGCTCCGGCTGGTTACGGGTCTGCCGCTGGGCCTGGTGGAACAGGGGCAGCGGAAGGAGGAGGTGGACAAGGATATCGCGGAGAAAATTCTGAGTTCGACCCCCCAGCC
>JAKQBU010000295.1 GCA_029573975.1 Planctomycetota bacterium | reverse complement strand
TGCTGGTTACCTGTTATGACCTGGTCGACCCCTCCTTTTCTCCTCCGGGCTGCGCACAGGTGGTCATCGTTGATCTGAAGTATTCCGAGCCCTGGGAATCCGTTCCGCCGCAGCAGTATTATCAGACCAAGTTCGAGTATGCTGAGATTTTATTGAGCCGGGTGGATGCACTTTATCCCGGGTTCCGGGAACATATAGAAGAAATCGAGATAGCCACTCCCATAACCCATATGCGCTATCTGGGCCATCCGGGCGGAGCTATCTACGGCTTCGATCAGTATGCCAAAGAATCATCCCTCTTTTCGTCACCCCGATCACCGGTGCAGGGTTTGTACCTGGCCGGCGCCTGGGCAGGCAGCGGCGGCTTCCAGCCTACACTTAATTCCGGGGTCCAGGCCGCCCGAGCAGTAATTCGCGAGTTGGGGAGGGTGGAATAATGAATGATTTCAGAATGAACTTGCCTGGCTACCAGGAGAACCTTCGCGATATCGAAGCTTGCCGTAAATATGGCATCGATTACTCGATGGAACGCGGCAAGACCACCCGTCTGGTCGAACGCATTCATCCCCGCCGTCTAAAACTCCGGGTATCAGAGATAATCACCAAGAGCACTACTACCGACACCTTCCGCCTGGTTGCCCAGGACGGTTATCTGCCACCTTTCCAGGCGGGCCAGTATATCAACCTGTTTCTTAACATAGACGGTATAAGAACCAGCCGTCCCTATACCATATCATCCTCTCCCCGCCAGACGGCCTATTACGATATAACGGTACGCAGGGTGCAGGACGGGCTGGTTTCCAACTATCTGCTGGACAACATTCTGTCCGGTTATGAATTAGAGAGCAGCGGTCCGGCCGGCAACTTCTATTATAATCCCCTGTTCCACGGCAAGAATCAGCTGCTGTTGGCCGGCGGGAGCGGCATAACCCCCTTCATGAGCATGATCCGCGAAATCACTGATGCGGGGCTCGACCGCACCATCCATCTAGTTTATGGGAACCGTTTTTCCAACGACATCATTTTCCATTCCGAACTGTGGGAGCGTTCATTGCGGCATTATAATTTCCACTACTATCCAGTGGTAGAACAAGCGGAAAAACATTACCACGGCCGGGTCGGCACCATAAACATCGATATGCTCCAGGAAATACTGGCCGGGGAAATAGTTGATTCGATCATGGTATGCGGGCCGCAGGCCATGTACGATGCTCTGCTGCCGCATCTCTGGCGACTGGGGGTCCCCGAACGTAGAATCCGCCATGAACTCTTCATAGGCGCGGCTGACATCACCCAGGAAGCTGGCTGGCCTACGGATATCCCCGGAGATACCCAGTTTAATATCGACATCAACGGTCGGGGGATCATTACCGCCCAGGCCGGAGAAACCTTACTCACCGCCCTGGAAAACTCCGGTATCGTGGTGCCGGTGCTCTGCCGCTCGGGTGAATGCAGCCAGTGCCGTGTACAACTGCTCTCCGGTGAAGTCTACCAACCAGCCGGCGTACTGCTGCGAGCAAGTGACAAAAAATATGGTTATGTACACTCATGCAAGGCTTATCCACTGAGTGATCTGAGCATCCGCCTGGGATAGACGGCTGCCGCCAATTGATCACAAAGAGAAAAGGCCTCCCCTTTTCGGTGGGGAGGCAAAAGTTTGGGAGATTCCTAGAGGAACCTATCATGCGGAACAGGCGATTTTGTTGGTCGGGCGCCAGAGCTTCATCTGCTCGGCGTCCTTTATCAACTGATCCCTGAAATCCGGATGAGCAATGTTAATAAGGGCTTCAGCCCGCTCCCAGATGGAT
>JAKQBU010000269.1 GCA_029573975.1 Planctomycetota bacterium | reverse complement strand
GCAGCGAGCTGCCGTGCGGCCAGCACCCCTCTACCGGCTGAGGAAGGGGATGGGGGTTAGGGTGAGGGGGATATTGGCGCTGGTGGTTTTCAGGTGGAGGGTCGGGTTGGGGGGAAGATTCGGATTGAGGTAGCCCAGGGCGATGGGTTTTTGCATGGCTGGGGAGAAGCAGGAGCTGGTGATTTGGCCGGCTTGGCGGTCAGCCATAATGATGGGAGCGGGCAGGTTCAGGGGGCATTCGGGGTGGGCGTCCAGGAGAAAACCGGCTATTTTAGGGGTATGATTGCCCTCGGCCAGGCGGCGGAGGGCGGGGGCGCCGATGAAATCGCCAGCCAGAACGACAGCGTGCTGCAAGCCGGCGGTCCAGGGATCGATGGATTCGTTTAGTTCGGAGCCAAAGCCCGGCTGGCCGGCCTCGATGCGGAGGGAATTGCGGGTTTCCAGGCCCGCCACGCCGGCGTTGTAGATTTTGCCGTATTTTTCGAGCATATCCCAGGCCATAGAGGCCATTTTGGCTGGGAGGATGATGGAGGGGGAAAGGGACTCGTCCAGCGAAATCACAAAGCGCATGAAGAAGTAGTTTTCGGCCAGGACGTCGCCCGGCTGGAGGGTTTCCAGGTCGAACGGCAGTTTTTCCTTCAGCAGAGGGAGGGCATAGGGGCCGCGGAGCGTGACCATGGCGGTGGTGAAGGTTTCGTCGGTGATTTTTGCGTTCAGGGAAGGCTGGCGGGACTGGAGGTAGTTCAGGATCCGCTGGTGGTTGGCGGGATTGCCGATTAAGAGGTAGCCGCTGCCCTGATTCTGGATGAGGCAATCCTCGATGATACCCCCCTGCTCGTTGCAAAAGAGGGCGTAACGCTGGCGGTTGGGGAAAATGCGGGTGACATCGCAGGACACCAGGGGGCCTAGCAGTTTTTGGGCGTCCGGCCCCCCTACCCGGATGCGATAGGAATAGCTGGAGTCGAATACCGCCAGGTTCTCCCGGCACCGGCGGTATTCGTCCAGGGGATCGCCGTAATGCAAAGGCATGAGCCAGCCGTCCCGCTCGGCCATGGCGGCGGCTTTGTTTTCGTGAATCTGCTGAAAGGGGCTTAGCTGGGGCATGTTTTACATATCCGCAACTTTTTGGGCGACCATGTCTCCCACCTGGCTGGTGGAGAAGCCCATCTTGCCGGCGGCCAGGCTCTTGAGTTTGTTGGCGGTGATGTATTTGACCGATTCTTCGATGGCTTTGGCGGCCTGTTCCTGGCCGAGGGTTTCGAGCATCATGGCGGCGGCACAGATGGCGGCCAGCGGGTTGATGACGCCCTGGCCGGTGTATTTCGGGGCGGAACCGCCGATCGGCTCGAACATGCTGACGCCGTTGGGATTGATGTTGCCGCCGGCGGCGATGCCCATGCCGCCCTGGGTGATGGCGCCGAGGTCGGTGATGATGTCGCCGAACATGTTGCCGGTGACCAGGACGTCAAACCATTCGGGGCTTTTCACCATCCACATGCAGGTGGCGTCCACGTGGTAGTAGTCGCGGCGGATGTCGGGGTATTCCTTGTCGCCCATTTCGTGGAAGGCCCGTTCCCAGAGGTCATAGATGTAGGTCAGGACGTTGGTCTTACCGACCAGGGCGAGGGTGTTTTCCTTGCCTTTGCCGCGGGCTTTTTTGCCGTATTTGCGGGCGTATTCGAAGGCGTACTTCAGGCAGCGGTCCACCTGAAAGCGGTTATAGACTCCCGATTGCACGGCCACCTCGTTGGGGGTGCCCTTCATCATGACCCCCCCTACCCCGGTGTACTGGTCGCCGGTGTTTTCGCGGACGACGACGTAGTCGATTTCATCGGGGCCTTTGCCTTTGATCGGGGTTTCCACGCCGGGATAGAGCCGGACGGGACGCAGATTGATATACTGATCGAGGGCGAAACGGGCCTTGAGCAGAATGCCCTTCTCCAGGATGCCGGGAGCGACCTGGGGATGGCCGATGGCGCCGAGCAGGATGGCATCGAACTTGCGCAGGTCTTCCACGGCGCTGTCGGGCAGGGTTTCGCCGGTCCGCATGTAGCGTTCGCCGCCGAAATCGAAATCGGTCAGTTCGTATTTGAATTTAAACTTGGCGGCCGCGGCGTTGAAAACTTTTACCGCTTCCGCGGTTACTTCCGGGCCGGTACCGTCTCCAGGCATAACTGCAATTTTAAACACTTTGTCGTTCCTTTCCTATTCATTAGACACAGAACAATAATGATTTACAACTTTTCATTTACTACAAAAGTTTCAAATATTCCTTTCA
>JAKQBU010000255.1 GCA_029573975.1 Planctomycetota bacterium | reverse complement strand
ATTAGCAGTGGAACCGGCCTGATTTCCGGCCTGGATATCGAAAGCCTGGTGACGCAATTGATGTCAATTGAGTCCCGGCCGAAAACGCTCCTGGAAGACCGGATCGAAACGTTGACTTCCCAGCAAACCGCCCTCACCGGGCTGCAGGCCCAGATTATGGCCCTGCAGGTTTCCATGGCCAGCTTCAACAAAGAATCCGTCTTTCAACAAAAATCGGTTTCCAGCTCCAACGAAGATGTCCTCACCGCCACCGCCACCAAATTCGCCGAAGCGGGCAGTTATCAATTCCGGGTAAAACAGCTTGCCAGCAACCATCAGTTTGTCAGCCGCGGTTATTCCAGCCTCAGAAGCAGCATCGGAACCGGAACCCTCAGTTTTGAAATCGGACAGGGCCAGGTCGGCAAAGCCACCGAGTTAAGCTTCCTCAACGGCCAGCAGGGATTTCAGCGCGGCACTCTCCTGATTACCGATCGCGCCGGCAATTCCGCCCGGATCGACCTGACCACCGCCCAGAACATGCAGGATGTCCTGGATAAAATCAATACCAACGGCTCCGCCAGCATACAGGCCGCCGTCTCCGGGGATCACCTGGTCATTACCGACCTGTCCGGCGGCTCCGGAACCCTGCAAATCGCCGGCACCCCCGCCGAAAGCCTGGGCATCGCCGGCTCCGCCGCTGCCGCCACCCTGACGGGCCATTCAATCTACTATATCACCGAAGACACCCTGCTGAAAAATCTCAATGACGGCAACGGCGTCCGCGGCCTGAATTCCGGGGATGATCTCAAATTCACCCTCAAAGACGGCTCCGAGATCGATGTGGACCTGCGCAGCACCCTCCATGAAATCATCGGCGGCGAGGATTCCAGCAATAAACTTAAGTCCCTCAACAGCGGCCAGGGAGTCCGGCTGGGTACCTTTCGTATTACCGATCAAAATGGGAAAAGCGTGGATATTGACCTGACCGAGCTGGGGGAGGATGCCACCCTCCGGCAGCTTCGCGAAAAAATCGAAACCGAAGCCGCCGCCCAGGGTATGAATATCACCGTCGCCTTCAACAGCCTGGACCATCTGACCCTGACCGACAACAGCACGGCCTCCGGTTCGGAAGAACGCACCAGCCATTTCATCGTTGAAGATCTAAATGGCGGTTCCGCCGCCGCCGACCTGGGCATTGTCGGCGATACCGCCGGATCCAATATCTACGGCGAAGAAATCTGGAAAATGGACACCGTCGGCGATGTGATGAACGCCATCAACAACCATTGGGCCAATACCGGCGGCGTTTTGCAGGTTTCCATCAACGCTGCGGGCAACGGCCTGCAAATCACCGATTCCAGCGCCCTCTCCGGTTCCCTGATGATTGCCGGCCTGTACAGCTCCGCCGCCGAAGACCTCGGCATCGCCACCCCGGAAACCGGCGTGAGCGATCCCGTTTTCCAGGGACGGCGCCTGCTGGGCGGCATGAATACCGTCCTGCTGCGCAGCCTCCAGGGAGGAAGCGGCGGCGATGGAACCGGCCGCATTACCGGCGGCACCATCCAGCTCACCGACCGGGCCGGCGCCTCCGCCCAGGTCAGCATCGCGGCGGACGCTACCCTGCAGGAAGTCCTCAACCAAATCAATACCGCCGGGATTCAAATCCAGGCCTCCGTCAATCAGGCCGGCAACGGCATCCTGTTGACCGATACCTCCGGCGGTACGGGAAATCTGGTCATTGCCGATGTCACCGGTGACGCGGCCGCCAAACTGGGGATCACGGTGGACGAAGCCGCCGGCAGTATCGACAGCGGAAATCTGCAATTGCAGTATATTTCCGGCGCCACCCTCCTGTCCGATATGCGCCAGGGGCAGGGAATCCGCCTGGGAAAAATTACCGTCACCGACGGCCTGGGCGCCAGCGTCACCATCGATCTGGCCCAGAACGACGTCAAAACTCTCGAAGATGTGATGCGCAAATTCGAACTGTCCGGCACCAACGTCCGCGCCCGGATCAATGATACCGGCGACGGCCTGCTCCTCTATGATGTTTCCGAGGGAGAGGGCCTGGCCCCCATCCGGGTCGCCGAAAAGGGAGGCAATACCGCCGCCGACCTGCGAATTCTGGGGACGGCGGAACTGGCGGAGGACGGAAAGTACTATATAGATGGTTCCTATGAATTTACCCTCGCCGTCGGCGGCGGCGATGACCTCGAAGATATCGTCGCCTATGTCAACCAGGCCAATCTGGGCGTCCGCGCCTCCCTCGTCAACGACGGCAGCGGCAGCAATCCCTACCGCCTCAGCTTCACCAGTGAAATCAGCGGCCGCACCGGCACCGTCTATCTCGACGCCGGCCAGACTAGCCTGACCGTCACCGATTTGGCCCAGGCACGGGATGCCATCGTATTCTTGGGTGCCGGCAGCGAAGAAAATTCCCTCATGATTACCAGCAGCACCAATACCATCAAGGATTCCATCAAAGGCGTGACGCTGGATTTGAAGGGAACCGGCACCGACCCGGTCACCCTGAGCGTGAGCGAAGACCTGGACGCGATTGTTTCCCAGATAGAGGCTTTTGTCACCGCCTATAACACCGTAATGAAAAGCATTGGGGATCTGGATAGCTATAATTCGGACACCCAGCAGCAAAGCATTCTCTTCAACGACTATTCCGTGGAATCGGCCCGCCGCTCCCTGACCAGCATGGTCCAGCGAACCATGTCCGGCGTCTCCGGCTCCTTCAACCGGCTCTCCCAGATCGGGATCAAATTCTCTTCCCTGACCTACGAATCCGGCACCGATGAATCAGGTAAAAAAACCGTCAATTATGCCGTCGCCAAAATCCCCCAACTGGAATTCGACGAGGACGCCTTCCGCCAGGCCTATGAACAAGACCCCGACGGCGTCACCGAACTGTTCACCAAAGCCGATACCGGCTTCGGCGATTATTTCAACGACCAACTCGAAAAACTCGCCGGCACTGGCGGCACCAGCACCATCAAAAGCCGCCTCTCCGCCATGCAGTCCAGCCAGAAATTGCTCGAAGACCGCATCAGTTATCTGGATGTAATGCTCGAAAAAAAGGAAACCCGGCTCTACAATCAGTTCTACGCCATGGAACAGGCCCTGGCGAATATGCAGTCCCAGCAAACCGCCCTGGCCAGTTTAAGTTCCCTGGCCGCTTCCATGCAGTAAAGAGTAAAACATCGATCGCCAATCCACCGAAAGTTATGGATACCAAAACCAGCCCGATTAACCAGTACCAGAAAACCAAGATTTTAACGGCCTCCCCCGAACAATTGCAGTTGATGCTCTATGACGGGGTGATTCGCTTCTGTGAACAGGCGCGGGAAACTCTCCAAGCCAAAAAAATCGAGGAAAGCTATCTCCTCCTCTCCAAAGCCGAAAAAATCGTTCTGGAACTGTGCCAGTCCATGCGCGAGGAACTGGCCCCCGATACCTGCTCCAAAATGAAGGCCTTATATATGTTCTGCTACGAACGCCTGGTCAACGCCAACCTCAAAAAAGAAATCCCGCCCCTCGAGGAAGCCCTCGATATCCTGCGCCATATGCGGCAAACCTGGCTGCTCCTGATGGAGAAACTCGCCGAAGAAAAATCCGAAAATCAACCGGCCCCCGCTGCTGTCGGCAGCTATAACGGCAGCCCCGAACTCGGCGCCACCGTAAACTTCCAGGGGTAACCGCCCCCGCTC
>JAKQBU010000201.1 GCA_029573975.1 Planctomycetota bacterium | reverse complement strand
CAGCAGCGGCCGCAGCCAGTCTCCCGCCGTAATCACCTCACCAGAAAACTCCCGCGGCTGATAATCCGGGATTACTACTTTGCCCTCCCACCGGCTGCCACCATCTTTCCCGTTACCGGTTCCGGTCCGCTTTCCGCCTCCGTCCAGTCAAACGTGCCCAAATCCAGGCCCGTAAATAACTCCGGCCGGTTCATTGCTCCCACCATGGATATATTGGCAATCTTTATGGTAGCAGCAACTTTTTCTTCCCAGGGCAGACAGGTCCCTGTCTCGCTGCACAGCAAACCTTTCAATCCCAGCGTAATAGGAACTTCCATCGGCTTTTCCGTGACAATCTCCACCGGCACAAAACAGACCACCTTCCCCTCATACTTATAATACGAACTCTGCAAGACCTTATCTTCATATTTTTCCCCCTCCGGATACCTCACCCGCCCAAACCGCAGTACTTCGGACTTTTCCGGCACAATCTCGGTATCCATCCCCAACTCCCCCTGACGCGGGTTGGCGTACAAATGCCAGCCCTTCTGCACCTCCAGCACTACCGCCAGCAAAAACCGCTGGCCGTCATGCACCGCCTCATACTGTGGTACTACCTCCACCTTGACATGCCTGCCCTCCTCCTCCCCCGCCTTCTTCAGTCCCGGCAATTCCAATTTCGGCAACTGCCCCCACGCCGCCCCCGCCAGCCAAACCGCCAAAAAGGCTGCCCAACCCAGCCGTACGTTTTTATAGATTCGCCATTCAGTCATACTGCTCACCCATTAATCCATAACCACTTACAATCGTTCTGCCTTACGGTCATTACCATTATAGGTGACCTGACCACTTTTTCCTGTAAAATTCCCTGGTTTTCCTCTTTTATTCCTCTAACCGGGAGGATCAGATTGATGAAAATCCCGGCTGGGAATAGAATGATCCAATCCAACCGGATTTTCATAAAATTTTTTGGTTTTGATTTTAACCTACTGATTTTAATATAGTTACAATAAAATAACGCCGGAAGATACAACCAGAAAAGACCTTCCAGTTGACTAGGGGGTGGAAATATTAAATATTTCCGACATGCCGTTAGAAGCCGGTTCTTCCCGGGCGGCGGGGAGGCACTCCGGCCTGCCTGAATTTTACAAAAGGCTGCTTGCAATGGGAAGGGAGGGATGGGTATAATTCCCGGCTTGTATATCTTTGTGCGGAAACGACCGGATAATGTTACTAACCGGACAACACAGAGGAAGCTATCACGGTAAAGGAGATACTGAATTGAAAGCGCGATTATTTTTGATGATGTTGGCGGCGGGACTGCTGGGCGTAGTGGCAGTGAGTCTGGCAGAGGACAAGGCGGCGGGTGATGGGAAAGAGGCGAAGGCGGCAGAGGTAAAAGCCGAAGAGGAAAAGGCCGATCCATTCAAGAATGATGTGGACCGGGTGAGTTATGCGATCGGGGTGCAGATTGGAACGGGTATGAAGCAGCAGGGACTGGAAGTAAATCCGGATATGATCGCGCAGGCGATGAAAGATGTATTTGCCGGGAAGGAAACGCTGCTGAACCAGGAGCAGGTCCAGAAGGTGTTCATGGACTTCCAGAAACAGATGATGGAAAAGCAGAAGAAAGCGGCGGAAGAGAATGCCAAGAAAGGGGCGGCGTTTTTGGAAGCGAACAAGGCGAAAGAGGGCGTGAAGGTGCTGCCCAGCGGGTTGCAGTACAAGGTGATTACCGAAGGTACGGGCAAGACGCCAACGGCGGAGGACCGGGTGAAGACGAATTACCGCGGGACGCTGATCGACGGGACGGAGTTTGACAGTTCGTACAAGGGGGGCAAGCCGGCGGAGTTTCCGGTGAAGGGTGTGATCGCCGGATGGACCGAGGCGCTGCAGTTGATGAAGGAAGGGGCGAAGTGGGAGTTGTATGTTCCGGCGGCGCTGGGGTATAAGGAACGGGGAACGGGGAGCATTCCGGGGAATGCGACGCTGATATTTGAGATTGAGCTGCTGGAGGTTCTGCCCAAGCCAGAGCCGAAAGCGCCGGCCAACGAGCCGAAACTGGAAATCAAATGATGCCGTTTCGGAATGGAGATATAGAAAGGCCGGTATTATGCCGGCCTTTTTTGTGCGCTGGGGAAGGTTATATTATTCGCTGATAGCGGATCAGGGCGGTTCATAATCGTATTTTATCCAGAAACTGTCATATTTTGACAGTATTATTAATAATATACGTGAATTATGCCGATATGTGCTATAATAGGCATAGAAACTGTCATATAATGACAGTATAATTACTAATTATGAATAAATTGACGGAAAAGATGTTCGGAACAGCCCGGTATGGATATTTTACTACCCAGGATATCGCGGCGCTGTTCCCGGGGAGCGAGGACAGGAGGTATGGTCTGGTCAAGCGGGCGATTGCTGGCGGTGAAATACTCCATATCCGCCGGGGATTGTATTGCCTGGCCCCGAAGTATCAGAAGCAGCCGATTAGCCTGTATGGATTGGCGCAGCATATCCATGGTCCCTCGTATATCAGCCTGGAATCGGCGTTAAGCC
>JAKQBU010000294.1 GCA_029573975.1 Planctomycetota bacterium | reverse complement strand
TCCATCTCGCCCAGGGTTTTGAGAACCTGACGCAGGAGCAGAAGGCCATTCTGTCAACGGCCACGGCGGACGATGTGGTAGGTATCCAGTATGAATTGTATCTCTATCAGGGCCAGCCGGTCTCGGGCATCCAATTACAGCAGGAAGATTTTTCCGATCCTTCGCGCTGGCGGAAGCTGGCCACCGATTACCTGACGGAAACGGAGCGAAGCCGGCCGCAGTGGGAACCGCTGCAAACCGGGCAGACCGTGCTGGTTCAGTTTAGTACGGATGAATACGGGCTGTATCGCTACCTGGGTTCCGCCGGTTCTCTGGATCTGTCCGTTCAGGATTTCAGCCGGGCCGATCTATGGCAAAAGGTGGTCGCCGACTACGCCACCGACCAGACCGGCACGGTGAATCTGACGGCCGGCCGGCTGGTGCAGAATAAACACGTGGTCGAAACGGTAACGATCCGGCTATGGGATGATATCAACGTGGAGGCCTCCGGCGGCGTGACGACCCAGGCCGGCGCCGGCGTCGCCCTGCAAGCGGAAGGCAATCTCTCCATCAATCAGATCCTGACGGCCGGTGATGTCCAGTTGCAGGCCGGCGGCTCGATTACCGACCGCTATGAGTCCGGAACCACGGCCGCGGTTCGAACCCTGGGCGATCTGGTCTTGCGGTCGGATGCCTCCATCGGTACGGCCGGCGGTTCCGGCTGGCTGCGGATTCAACTGGTGCCTGCCAGTGTTTTCACGGCCACGGCTGGGGCCGATTTGCATGTGCAGCAGGTGGGAGGGGTGTTGACCTATGCCGGGCAATCGGTGCCGGCTTCCGACCTGCATGTAGCGCGGGCCGAGGCGGGCGGTTCGGTTACCATAGCAGTTCTCAATGGCGACATGATTATCGGAAAAATAACGGCTGGCGCCGCGATCAACCTGACCGCCGGCGGATCCCTTCTGGATGCGTTTGCGGAGAACGGGGCAGCCGCCTCCGATACGATGATCAATCTGAAGGCCCATACCGATATCCGTCTGCATACCCAGACCGGCCATATCGGAACGCCGGAGAATCCCCTGGAGATCGATTCGGCCGCTCAGGGGTCTGGTCGTCTGACGGCCAGCGCCGGGGATAGTATTTATCTCACTGAGATGCATGGTCCTTTGCAGATCGTGCAGGTGGTTTCTGGTTCCGGGGATATTCTGCTGTCCGCCCGCGAGGGAGGCGTGAGCCTGGGGCAACTCCAGGCTTTGGAGGGCCTGGCGACGATCTCAGCTTCCGGTGCCATTACCAGTGCCGAGGTCTCCCAGCAAGCCAACATCCTGGCCCCCGCGGCTCTGCTGCTGGCGGGAGAGGGGATCGGTTCGTCCGCCCATCCGATCCTGACCGCAGTGAATCATCTGGAGGCCGATGGCGGGCAGAGCCAGATGTGGATCCACAACCAGGGAGCTTTGGTGATCGGCGGCGTCTCGGCTCGGATCGGCTTGCAGGCTGCCGGGGAGATTCAGATCAGCGCCCAAAGCCCGATCCGGGTTGAGGAAGATGTGTACTCAGCCGGCGACGTGGTACTGAAATCCCTCGATTCGGCGGCATCTGGTGACGATCTGACCCTGGCGAATGGGGTACGCATCGTCAGCTCCGGCGGTGATATCTACCTGCTGGCCGGTGACAATCTGCGGATCGAGGCAAATGGCACGATGGAGGCCGCCGGTGTGGTGTATCTATCCGCCGATTATGAAAATCAGGACCCCGGCCTGGGCGGCACCATCGACTGGTTCGGCAGGATTGATGCCCGGCAGGTGGACATCCGCACTGCCGGCGACGATGACCTGATTAATATAACCAATGTCCTCGAGGGAGGACCGGTGACGGTTGCCGCCGAAGATGGCAATGACATGATTCAGATCGGCAGTCAGGCCTGGACCGGTTCCCACAGCGGCGGCACTCTCAACCAGATAGCCGCTGCGATCTATGTCGATGGCGGCAGCGGTACCAATCGCCTGCTAGTGGATGACAGCGGGGAAGCGGCGGATACCATCAGTGCGGCCGTCCTGACCCAAGACAGCTTGGCTGGTCTGGGGATGCAGGGCGGCGGCATTCAATACGTTTCGATTTCCGAACTGGATATCGCGCTCGGCGCCGCGTCGGATACGGTGGCGATGGCCAGCACCCATACCGGAAAGACGATCCTTCATCTCGGGGCCGGCGACAATACCGTGGATCTGCATAATACCGCCCATCTAATCAGTGAAATCTCCGGCGAACTGGTTCTGTTCGGGGAAGGCGAACGGGATACCCTCAATCTGGACAATACCGGTGATGCCGGTGATGCCGGTGATGCCAGCCTGATCTTGACGGCTGCGACGATTGCCGGGCTGGGAATACCGGGCAGCATCCACTACGGCCAGATGGAGACATTGAATATCGGCCTGGGGTCCGGCAGCGATGCCGTGAATGTGCAAAGCACCAGCGGTATCACGAATCTCAATCTCCATGACGGGGATGATCGAATCTATATTTCCTCTCTGGCTGTTTATGGTCCGGGAGAATCCACTGATTTCCTGCCGGGTACTCTGGATGGGATAGCCGGTACGCTGAACATCGATGCCGGCAGCGGTTCGCATCTGCTGATGATCTCCGATGAGGCCGCCACCGCCGGCGATGAATCGGTGCTGATAACCGATCAAATTCCTGCCGGTCTGCCGGCGGCGGAGATGGCGATTACCGGCCTGTCCCCGGCGCCCATTACCTTCACCGCCGATGCCGCGAACGGAAGCTTTGCCCAAGGCATTACCATCTGGACCGGTTCCGGGGACGATACCATTGCCATCGACAGTACCCACCGGCGGGATAACGTCGCCACGCTGACCACGCTCCACACCGGGCTGGGAAATGACCATGTCACGGTGACTCTGGATGCGGAGGAGGACGGCTCCTTCGTTCTGAACACCGGCGGCACGGAATCTGACGATCTTTCTTCCGCCGATGATGACTGGGTGGATGGCTCCGGTTCTTCCCTGCCGCTGATCATTTCTACCGGGTCGGGCAGCGATCAGATTACCGGCGGCAGCGGCAACGACATCATCTATGGCGGGTTGGGTGATGATGCGATCTCCGGGCTGGCCGGCGATGACATCCTTTTCGGGGATGAGGGCCAGATTCTCACCGGCGGCAGCGGCCCTGCGACCATTACCACGATTCATCCGGACCAGGGCGGCAACGATACCATCGACGGCGGCGACGGTACGGACCTGATTTGGGGCGGATCGGGAGACGATACGCTTTCCGGTGGTTCGGGCGATGACTTTATTTTTGGTGATAATGGCCGGATAGAATACACGACCGATAGTCTTATCTCTCTAATGGTTTCAGCGGCCACTACCGACCCGGAAGCAACCGGCAATGATACCCTCGATGGCGGCGATGGCGTGGACGTGATATGGGGTGGTTCAGGAGACGATACGCTTACCGGTGGTCTGGGAGATGATCTTCTGTTTGGTGATAATGGCCGGGTGAATTATACCACCGAGGGCTCGGTCTCGACCATTTCGCTGGCGATGACCATTGACCCGACTTCAGGCGGCAGGGATACGATCTATGGCGGGGCGGGTGACGATGTGATTTTCGGCGGTACTGCGGATGACACCCTCTTCGGCGATGCCGGCTGCGACATTCTGCTGGGCGATCACGGCCAGTATAATCCCGCCTTGCCGGTGCACGAATCCTTTGTTTCGATTGATTTCGGCCCGGCGGACGGCGGCGGAAATGATACCATTCATGGCGGCGCGGACGATGATTTCATCCTCGGCCAGCAGGGCGACGATGATCTCTACGGTGACGAGGGCGACGACGACCTGATCGGCGGCCACAATCTCGCCGCGGGAGCGGATGGGAACGACACGATCAGCGGCGGCGATGGCGCGGATGTGATTCTGGGCGATAACGGCCTGATTACCCGCCAGCTTATCGGCGATAACCTCTGGCAGAGTTACCCGGCGCCGTTCGCGGCCGTGATTCGTCAGGTCACGCAATTCTACGATCAGGACTATCCCTATGGCAGCGATACCATCCGGGGCGATGCGGGCGACGATATTCTCTACGGCCAGCGGGGCGATGATACCCTTTGGGGCGGCAGCGGTGACGATGAAATCCAGGGCGGCCAGGGTGACGATACCCTCTATGGGCAGGAGGGCAACGATATCCTGATCGCCCATATGGGTACCATTTCCCGCGCCTTCGATGACAGCGGCCAGCCGGTAGTAAATGCCAGCGGCTCCTGGCATCGCGATGTCCTGCTGGAGGATATCGGGACACTTACCGGCATGATGAATATCAGTTCCAACGCCGGCCTGGATACGCAAGCCCTGCTGGCGTCCCAAATGCTGGCGGCGGACCTGATCGTCCTGGCCGGCGCCTATCAGCCGGACGGCAGCCAGGCCGCGCTTGCCGGTACAGATACCTGGGATACCGTCATGCTCTTTATTGACCTGGCGGAGGTGGACAACAGTACCCTGGATGGCGGCGACGGGGACGATATTCTCTTCGGGCATCGCGGCGACGATACCCTCAGCGGCGCCGATGGCGATGATGTCATTTTTGGCGATGGGGCATTGAATGTGGTTCCCTTCGCTACCGATCTGCCGCACATCTACAACAGTCTGCGGCTGGTGGGAGCAGACTCGGAATTATCGGTCGTTTTGGCCGACGGCGGTTCGGTCATCCTCAATCCGATCACCCTGCTGCCCGACGATCTGAATGACACCGCGCCCTTCCACTTCCTGCCATCCGTGGGAACGGTCCTGCCGGAGGCGATCCAGGACTTCATCCGGACCAATAATATCGGCCCGCTGCTGCGCACCGATGGCACCTCGCTGATGCCATATATTTCCTTCGTGCCCGATATTCTGGGCCACACGGATATCCTCAACGGCAATGATACGATTACTGGCGGTGGCGGCAACGACATGCTCTTCGGCGATACCGGAATATTCTATTCGGAAATAACCACCGAACCGACCGCCCTGCAGGAGGCACGGGAAGCCCTCTGGAACGCCTTCCATACCGTTCTCGATGGGCTGCACAGCCTGGCCATCGACACCGACACCCTGCGGCATACGGATTCCGCCTATGTGGACGACCATGATATCCTGCTGGGCAACGATCAGATCGACGGCTCGGAAGGCAACGACATGATCTTCGGGGACAACGGCCTCATCATCGAATCCTTTGTTTCCGCTCTGCCCCAGGACCCCGCCCGTTACCTCGATCAGTCCCTGCAAACCCAGAATTACCTGTACGACTTGCAGCACCTGGTAGTGGATTTTGATTTTACCGTCTATCAGACCCATTATCAGGTTCTGGATAGTCTAATCGACAGTGTAACCGGCAAGAAAAAACTGAGTAAATCGGATTTAGAGGACCCCGACTGGCACGACCTGATTCTCAATAACGACCAGATTTTTGCCGGCGCCGGTAATGACCTGGTTTTCGGCGATGACGGCACCGTGATCACGGCCGTGCTCGATACCGCGACGGCCGGCACCTCGGAAACTTCGGCGCAGCAGGAAGCCCTTCTGAAATCCGCCCAGGCCACCCTGAAGGCCAACGCCGCCCTGTGTCAGCAGGCTCTGAAAGACCACATCCAGCTCAACCACGATGTTCAGGATTTGACCTTTACCGCCGCCCAGAAAAAACTCCTGGTGTACGATCATGACTATGACAAGCAAATGAATAACAACACCATCCACGGCCAGGACGGCGACGACCTGATTCTAGGCAACTATGGCATCCTGGGGATCCCCGTTCTCCTGGCGGATACCGCGCAGGATTCCGAGGCCCTGCAAAAGGATCTGGATCAGTTGCTGCTGGGCTTGGGCCGCTATGCCGATGACCAGTTTGCCATTCAGTCGCGCACCAGTTATACCGCGTACCATTCCCTGGACTTCCTCAACCGGGGCGGCAGCAAGGATACCATCACCCTGATCGCCGGGAATGACGCCATCACCGGGGATGCCGGCGACGACTTTATCCTCGGCGACAGTGCCGCCGCCACCGTAACCTGGCAGGCCGCCGATCCGACGCTTCCCTTTGGCGATGGCACCGCCCGGCTGCTGGTGAAAAACCTGGATTTCAATACCCAGGCCGCCCAGCAGGGCCGCAACCCGGACAAGAAAACCTCGGTCCTCGAAAAGGATACCATCGACGGCGGGACCGGCAGTTCCGTACTCTACGGCCAGTGGGGCAGCGACACCCTCACCGGCGTATCGGACGATAATTGGATTTATGGCGGCAGCGGCAAGGACACCATCCTCAGCGCCGGTAAAAATGGCGGCGGCGATCTTCCCGCCTCCGGCCTGCTGCCGGTTCTCTCCACCCGCCTGTTTCATGCGATGGATCCGCTCCGCCGGGTCCTGGCGGATCTGCCCGCCGCTTCGTGGGGGAGCGACAATCTGGCCTTCGATGTTTTGACGGGAAACCGGATTGCGGAGGAGCAATTGGATTCCCCCGCTCTGACCGATCTGGGGCAGGATAGCTTCCAGCTCACCGATGCCGGCGATAATTTTGTCTCGCTGCTCGGTGAAGGCACCGTTTCGGACTATCTGGAAATGAACCTGACCGTTACCATGGCCAAAGCGGGCAAGGGAACGCTGGCCAACTCCTATGTGATTTTTGATTATGTCAGTCCGACCGACTTCAAGTTCGCCGGTATCAACCAGAAAACCAAAAAGCTGGAAATCGGCCAATGCACCGAAGACGGCTGGATCGTCCTTTCCAAAACAAGTATGAAATTCAAGGCCGGCAAAGAATATACCCTGAAACTGATCCTGCATGATAACACGGTCAGCCTGGTGGTGAATGATGCCAAAACCGCCGGTTATGCCTTCAGCAGCCGGATCCATGGCGGTGCCCTCGGCCTGGGAACCCATAACGCTCAAAGCCGGTTTGATAACGTCCAGATTATCACCTTCCCACCAGATAATACCTGAAAAATAAAGAAACTGTAGCATCATTACAGCGTTATATTTATACGATTTTGCGTTTTTCATAAGTTTTCTGGCTTTTATTTGCTCTATTGCGATGAAGTGTGCTCGTGGTTTGGAGTTGCGTGTCAATATGTACATCCCATTGTATGTCAACCGCGATGCGTTGCCTGATGTATTCGCGAGTCCGTACTCGGTAAATGCTCTTTTGCATTTTGCGTTGAAGACGGTTGGCTTGCTCCACAGCATTGGAAATGGTCGGCAGCAAGGAATCATACAGGAATGTGAGCGTATTTTCAAGATTGGACGAGAAGAGTTTCTTCATGGTTTTGGCCAAAATTGGGAAATGAATCACCTGGTGGCGTAATCGGGCAAGTTTGTTCAGAAGGGTAGGCGTTGCGTTCACACCGCGGATAGCGACGGCATTTATAGTTTCGGCTCCGCTGCACAATCCTGGATTTTGGCAAATCCGAGCCATCCGACTTGCAACAGAAATCTGCAACAGTACCATTAATATGGCTTGTATTTGGTAATTTTTCACATTTCGGCCAGTATTATAAATCTTAATTTTAGAGATAGTTATCGTTTTGTAACTATCAGCTCAAGCCTTGCGCGTCGGTTTGAAGAACCGAGTGGTATATATAATGTATAATTGTCTTCAGATGTGCGATTCAGGAGGCTTATCAGTTATTTGGCGATTCGCCCATTTTCGAGCGAATCGCCAATCAGAGTGATTCGGTCGGAGGATGCAAGCATGAAACAGGAAAATGAACCGAGGTTATTACCCATAACCGAATATCAAGGGATACAATACCTGGTGGATATTGACAACCGGCAGTTCCGGGAATTCCCGAACGGGCAGGGTCGGATATCTTTTCGTTCGGAACAAGGACAGGCAATGGTCAAGGAGATGTTGGGCAGTGAATGGCGATCGTATGGGCTGGTTAAAGAGGATACGAATCCCGCAGATGAGATTGGGCATTGTCCCCGGTGTGGGCGGGTAGTCGCGGTGGCTGAGGGATAAGGGCCGATAATTGGGGGACTCTACATAACAATATTGGAATTTGGGACCTTTCAGTATAGTTTTGGTCCGGGCAAATGAAATAGTCTTTAACTATTTTTCCTTGCTTAATCGTCGGTTCCAACATCAGAAAAAATATTCCGAAAAATTGGATTCTTATCTTATGTTTTGTCGAGAAATATTACATAGTCAATCTGATATTTTGGCCCATAGGGCAGTAGGTTGACCCAGTCCGATAAGAAAATTAAAAAGCCCGTTGATCCAGTTTTGGCAACGGGTTTTTTCTTTTTTGCTTTCGGATGGTATAACCTCTATTTCTCACGTATCCGCCTTTTGGAGAGTATCTTACATTTAAGATCCTGGGACTATCGGTCCCGGGCTGAGGAATACCTGGAAAAATCAGGAAGCCAAAGGCTAACCTGATTTTCCGAAACAAACTAGTAATTCCTGTCCTTACAGATTTTCTGAAGTCTCCTATAACCTGTGGGAATCATGCACCGTATCCTTTTCGGGAGTATGATGTTCCTTGGCCATCCCAAGTTTGAATTGCTGGACTGTTGACAACAAGAATGCGTTTAGCGACAATACTGACTATGCCGTCCGGGAAATGATTTCTCGGAAGGTATCTGAGGCCTGTGAACCGTTATCTGAATCCAGAAAAAGAGGAATATACGATGACCAAGCGAATCATGCAGATGAGCGTAGTGGTAATAATGTCCCTAGTTAGCGTTGGAATTGCGTCTGCGGCGGAATCGTCCGCCCCCACAACGATTGCGATGGAGAAAACCGAGTTGGACAAACTAGTAGGTCAACCGGTGGATATTGCGCCGTGGGCCTATGAATGGCGGGCGGATCGGGCGGTGCAGGAGAAACCGGAAGCGTATTTTATCCCGCGGCGGCTGGAGCAGATTGATACGGTCTACCGGACAGCTTATGATGCATTGCCGGAACAGGAATTTAAAAGCATATATTATGATCAGCCGGATTTACTTAAACCATTACCTTCCAAACCAAAAGGTCGGTTACTAGCTGGACTACTTTGGGTAGGAGGGCTGTCAGAGTATCAAATAGAACTCCATTGGCCGAATGGTCAGGAAGTTATCGCACCGGAAAAGATAGAAGTTCGAGTCTATCCTACTGCGTGGGGTTGGTTTGGCTGGACCGTGGACAAAACTCTAAGTAGCCCGGTCATATCAAAAAATAAGCGTACTTGGACATATAAAAGTGAACCCGGAGAAAAAATGGACTGGGCATATAGTCAGCAAGTTGACGCGGCTGTGGAAATGGTCGCGGTTTTCTACGAAGAAGACATGCCAAGGAATGGAATGTGCCTTGTCGTTCCGAACATCCGTGTAACCAGTCCGATTATGGGAACCTGGCAGAAAACGGAAGTGGAAATTGAATGGGGTTTTGAAGCCGAAGCAAAAAAAGCAAACTTTGATGGAAAAATAGAGACTCGTGTAGCTATGAATGGACCTGTCTCCCCTCTGGCTGAGGATATCCCATGGCGTTGGTCTCCCGGCGGCTCCGCCGCCTTTGAGACTATCGGCCAATAGGTGGATTTTCTATGAATCATTTTGCGTTTCTACTTAGTTTACACCCTGTGGGATTATAAGAAGTCGATTCGTACATGTTTCTGCAGGCCAATCCAGTCAGCGATAATAACAAAACTTGCTCGGTTTACGAAGTCGTTTTCCAAAAATATTTGATTGGAAAGGAGTCACACAATGTCCAGTCTCAGTATAGCAGGTTATTTCCCATTTATGCGAGTAAAAATTACGGAACAAACGATTCGTGACACGGGGGAATCGGCCACCGTCTATTTCCAGCCGGATTTTCGTTATAGTTCTTTCTATCATGTCTGCCAAACCCCGACCCTGACCGTTCATACCCAAGGGCGTCATCGAGCGGTTCAGGATCTACATATGGCTGGTCGAAACGTCTGGCTGGATGTGGAATATCGTAAGGTCTGGTGTGAACAGTGCGGCGGTATTCGTTCCGACCATTTGAGTTTCTGTGAAATGAAAGATTGATGTTTGTATGGTTTGTGAGGGTAATAACCTTTCAAAATCAAATAAAATTGTTGCAGTAAGACCATGTCTGGTAGTC
>JAKQBU010000193.1 GCA_029573975.1 Planctomycetota bacterium | reverse complement strand
CCGCTTTGTGAATAAACCACCGGAGGCGGCGTTGCCGCCCCAGGCAGTATGGATCAATCCACCCAAAAATGCGGAGAAACAAGTGATGAATTAAAGCTTAATTTAAAAATGGAACTGTCTCATTTGACTTGACAATTTCCGCTTTTCCTTTAGAATGTAACTTGGTAACAAACAAAGAGTTACAAACTGAATGGAAAGAAGTCCAAGATGATTGTACCAGAACTGATTCAAGTAGCAATACGGGAATTTCGGCAAAAAATGGCAGAGCTTGGTAAAAATTTGGACACCACGCCATTGACGGCCCAGTTGGCCGAGCAGGTGACGGCCGCTCTCAAAGACGCTTTGACCGCGGCAGGGGCGGCAGCGCTGCAGGCATTTGTGCAATCGTATAACCCCACGGACCCGCTGCTGGAGGTCAAGGGCCAACGGCTGCGGTTCAAAATGGTCAGCCCTAAGGAGTTCCTGACCTGTTTTGGGCCGATGGTAATAGAGCGCAGTTTGTATCAGGCGGACGCCGGGGGTCGCAGTTATGTGCCGTTGGATGATTTCTGGGACATGGCCGGCGAGTTCGCCACAGCGGAGGTGCGGGAGGCGGTGTTGTTTTCCGTGGCCCATGTCACAGCGGCTGAGACGGAGCAGTTGTTGCGTAAATGTGCCCTGTTTCATCCTTCGGCTACGGCGATCCAGCATATCGTCCAGCCGGTGGGTGATTTTATCGAGAGGCGGAGTGAAGATCTGAACAACACGATTCGCGCCGAAGAGGCGATTCCGAAGGGGACGCGCGTTTTGGTGGCCAGCCTGGATGGGGTCAATGTCCTGTTGCAGGAACCGGGCGTCAAGCGGGGTCGTCCGGTGGAACGGCCCGGTCTGGATTCGTCGCCGGTTCAGCCCACCTCGTACAAAAACGCGATGGTTGGCAGTATTTCGTTCTATGGCACCGTGCCGAAAGGGAAGGATTGCCCCCAACGGCTGGCTTCGCGGTATGTAGCCCGCATGCCGGAAAAGGAAGCCTTGACGTTCAAGCTGCAATTCGAAGGAGAATTGGCCGACGTGGAAGATCGTCTGCCGGAGAAGGCCGTAAAGGTCCTGTTGCTGGACGGTCACCGGACCTTGTGGAATTATGCCGAAGGCACCGAGCGGTTTGTCGATTATGAAAAGTTGATCGACTACTATCACACGACCGAACATTTGTCGAAGGCGGCCGAGGCACTGTTCGGCCAGGGCAGCCGCCGCGCCGAGGGCTGGTATAACCAATACCGCGTTAAACTGCTGGAAGAGGATGACGCTGCCGCAGCCATTCTTCGTTCGCTGGATTACTATAGTCACCGACAACGACTGGGGAAAACCCGACGAAACGCCCTGGCGCAGGAGCGCACGTTTTTTAGCCGCAATCGGCGCCGAATGACCTATGCCTCTTTTCGGCGTCGCGGCCTGCCCATCGGCAATGGACCGGTGGAGGCCGCCTGCAAGACGCTGGTCAAAACCCGGTTGTGCCGTAGCGGCATGCGCTGGTCGCGTGTGGGCGGCCAACGAATCCTGTCGCTGCGAACCTATGTCAAATCCCAGCGTTGGGACCGCTTCTGGCATCATTACCTGCGCCTTCGTCAATCAGCATGAAAATATTACGTAAAATGAAACTTGCACCCACAGAAATTGACTTTAACGCCAGTGAACTTGCCTTCCTAGCACGGTCTAAAAGGTCGCTGCGGACGGCCAATCCCATCGCAGTTGATTTGGCAACTTTCTCCATGTCGGCTGCTGTTGGGTAGCATTTGTGGTTTCAGCCAGCACTTTCAAAAAACTGTTTAGCTCGTTGGTCTTATCGCTACTAGAGGTCATGAGGTCTATGGTCGATCTTAACTGGGAAAATTCAAATCCAGCACCGCTGCCTATTTTTTGAAAGAAGGAAGTATATTTTATTATATTTATAATACCATTGATGCTGTCAGGGATAGGCAAAATGAAACAAACACGTAACATAATTTTTTTTCCGATGTTCATCAGGGAAAGGCCGTTATAAGTTACTGGCAGGGCCCATCGATTTCATAGTATGTCGTGAGAAAATCCTTGCCTTCCCGGTCGATGCCGCCGGAGAGGTGGCCCAGGATTTTCGTGCGGATCGGATCGAACAGTCGGTCGAAGTCCGATGCCGGGATCGAATAGCTCTGGCTCAATTTTGACAGCAAGGGATACAGCTTTTGTAAGGGAAAATTGGCCTTGTACAGGTTTATATCGAAGGATTTTCTGGGATTGTTTTCCTCCTCCGCTTCCAGATAGATAAAATAATCGTCTGGAACCCTGCTAGCGGCCAGATGGAGGATCTCCGTAGCTCCTTGCCAAGAGGCAAAATGCGTAGGATTGGCATAGATGGCGGACAATCGTTTTTGGATGTCTGCCAGGGAAAGCAGGGGATAGGTCATATACCGGGCGACGGTTCCCCGGCGGTGGTCAGCGGGATCCCATTTGAAACCGAGAAACAGGAGCATGGGGGCGGTTTTGTCCGGCTTCCGGCGGATTTCACGGATAACCTGATCCCAGAACTCCAGGTAGATTTTATACAGGCAGGATTTTTCGTTTTGTTCCAGGCCAAATAGAACGATGTTGGCATCATCCAGTTTTGCCAGTAAGTCCGGCCGGTATATGTCCGGCATCTTCATCTGTTCCAGAACTTCGCCAAGTACAGCGGGTGCTATTTCATCTTTATGAACGCCCAGTAGAAAGCGGTTGGTCAGCAGGGTACATTCGGCCATTTTGAAGGATTGCTCATACCCGCAAAAAGCAGGCAGTTTTCCGAGCAAGTACATGAAGAGGTCATTTTCTTTGTCGGGATTTACAAATTTGCCAGCCATGTTTTGTTCCACAACAATCGGCGTACAGAACCATACCTGAAACGCAGGCCATCGATAGTATAAGCCGTTTCTTATGTGTTGGCAACGGATTACGAGAGAATTCTCCGTCTGCGGTCCGATAATAGTGAGTTTAATCCTGCCGGTGCAAAGGAAATATCGCGAGGAAATCTATTGTTTTGGGAGGGGAGTATCGGGTATAATACCGTTTGTGTTTGGTCAGCGTTATTGGCTGGCGAACCTGGATTGGAGAAAGATAGAAACGATGTTCAGAATCTAAACAGCAACTAGCTGAAAGCCGGGATTATTAATCGAATAGCGGTTTTCATCAAAGTTACCGGGCAGGGATGTCAATTCGAAGTTTTACCCGTTCGAACGAATGGAAGATATATGGGAAAGTGAGTATTCCTATGAAGATGGTCAAACAGTTTCGATTGCAAAGAAAACGTGACAGAAAGCGCAGAACCAATGGCAGGAGAGTTCCCCGATTTGCCGGGTTGGCGGTGGAGCCGCTGGAAAGCCGGCTGCTTCTGTCGGCCGGCAATCTACAGGGGGATACTCTGGATTTTTCCGGCCTGACGGATGATCTGGTGTTTTCGATAGGACAGAATATCACTGTAAGTTATCCGGACGGCAGCAGTGAAGGGTTCGAGGAAGATATTGCCCATGTGATCGGCGGCGGCGGGAACGACCGTTTTGTCGTGGAGAACGAGTATTCCGGCGCCCTGACCATCGACGGGGGGGCGGGAGTTGACAGCCTGGTGATCCGGAGCCAGACGGACAGTTATGTGGTGGCGGCGGATGCGAGCGGGGCGGGGGTGGCGGAAAATTTTGATGCCAGCGGGCGGGTGATAACCTATGCGGGGCTGGAACCGCTGCTGGATACGTCCAACCCGAACGAAGTGGTGGTTCGCGCCGGCGGTTGGGGGGATACGCTGCTGGTGGAGGATGCGGATCCGGCCAGCACCGGTACGATGCAGGTCCGCAGTATGAATCCGGCGAATTATTTTCTCGTTGGTCCTGCGGTGGTTTCTGCTTTGTCTTTTGCCAATCCGCTGAACTCTCTGACGATTGGACTGAACTTTGGCGGCGATACCCTGCAATTCGGCTCGCTAGACCCCGGATTCAGGGCGTCGATCCTTATAAACGCATTGGCTCAAAACGACGTGGTCATCGGGCAGGATATGAACCTCCCCGGGCAGGATATTGCGATTACCGGGGGCGCGATTTCCGTATCTGACGGTGTGGTTATATCCACACGGAAGGTGAATGGCAACGGGGAGGCTGTCGGGGATGCGGGGGATATTACGCTGGAAGGCAAGTCGATCACGATCGGGGCCGGGGCGGAACTGCGGGCGGAGGTGGAGGCGGGAAGCGTCTGGTCCGCCGGCGCTATCACCCTGGCGGCCAGCAATACGGCGGTTACGCCGGCTATCCAGTTGATCTACGGTTCACGCGACGCGACCATCGAGATCGGAACGGGAGCACAATTGCAAGGGGGCGATATTTCCATTACGGCCGAGGCGGGAGACGCCGCCCCGGAGGAACTGGACAGCAAATTTCTGACCATCCTGGAAAATTATACCATCGGAGCTTTGGAGACGATTCTGGTAGATAACATTTCTTTGCCGCTGGCGGCGATGGTCAAGGAGGCCAATGCCCGGGTGGAGGTCGGCGCGGATTGCCAGATACTCAGCAGCGGGCAGGTGAGCCTGGAGGCCGGCGCGAATGCCGATGGTACGGTCAAGGCGATTTCGGGGGGGCTGGATCCCCTGAGCGGGGTGCCGGTGCTGAATGTTTTCAGCATTGCCTTCAGTATGGCTGATGCCCAGGCGGAAACCCTGATTCACCCGGGAGTGCTTATTGCGGCGGCGGGAGATGTTCGCATCGCTGCCGATGCGGAAGCTACGGCCAGTGCCACGGCGCGGACCTCGGAAAATCTGGGGACATATCCAGGCAATCGGGACGCGATGGCGATTTCGATAGCGGTGGCCGATTCGACTACGACTTCCCACGTGACTCTCTCGGCCGGGGCGGAGATTCATTCCGGGGGCAATGTTTCGCTTGCGGCCGCCGGGACCAGCACGAATATCGCCAGTGCGGAAACCGGGGTTTATGACAATGGATTTGCCGGCATTTCGGTAGGGCTGGGATTTTCGGATACGGAGATCATTGCGGATATCCGGGGAATCGTGACGGCGGAAGGGCGGGCCACGCCGGATGACCAGGAGGATGTGGAGGGAATTCGGGTGTATGCGGGTCTGGAAAGCAAGGAGATCAGCAGTGCGGTTTCCGGATTAAAGGGGGACCCGCTGATCAAGGATGCCCTGCTGAAAGGGGAAGTCGCCACGGTGCTGCCGTCTATCGTCCAGGGTACGATGGGAAAGCTGCGGGACGCGGCGGGGACTAACAATTATTTTGAGCCGGGCAGCTTTTTGTCGAGCCTGTCGCTGGCGGGGACGGTTGCCTACGCGAATATTGATAACGTGGTGACGGCCAGCATCGCCGGCTCGGCGGAATTGAAATCGAAAATGGATATCGTGGTGGACGCGCGGATTACCGACCGCGTCCAGACGGCGGCGGAAAGCGTCATTAGCGGCCAGTCCTCGGATGAAGGCGAAGAAACCGCGGACAGCGCCCTCAGTGCCGCGGTCATAGTCGGAGATTACACGAACCATGTGACGGCAGAGATCGCCGGGGGGGCACAACTGAATGCCCGCCGGGATATGGATATCACCGCCACCCTATCCTATCCCTTCCTGACCGATCCGGCGAGTCTGTATTCGGGAGAGGATTTTGTCAGTCCGACCGCGATCGGTACCCTGCTGGATCAGAAGCTGGGGATTCAGAGCAAGCTGTTCAATTCCTGGGCACGCTCGGTAGGCAATGCCCTGCCGGCCGATGGAAACGGAGACCCCGGCAAGGTCGGGTTTGCCTTTTCGTGGGATTACATGACTTACACCAATACGGCGGAGGCGATTGTGCATTCGGGGGCACTCCTCAACCAGAATGATACCGGCGGAGAATACTCCAGCCAGGAGCAGTCGGTGTCCGTGGAGGCGGGAACGCAGATGCAGTTGGTGGATATGGCGGGGGTATTCGATATCAACCTGCAGGCCTCCACCCTGAAGGAATTGAAGGAGAAAAAAGACAGCCTGGGCAAGTGGCTGGACCTGATGGGGGCGCAGGGCGGCTCGATCGGACTGGGCGGCTCGGTGCTCTGGCGGGATATTGAAGGCAGTACGACGGCCCGGATCGAAGACGGGGCGGCGGTCCATACGGGGGAAGCGGGCAGTCTGCTGGTCAACGCCGAGAGCAATATTACCGCGATTGCCCTGAGCCAGTCCGGCTCCAGCGGGGCGTATTCGTTTAACGGGACGGTGTCCTATATCGAACATACCATCACTACCATCGCCCAGATCGAAAGCGGGGCGCAAATTACCGGCGGGGCGGTTACCGTTTCGGCAGCGGAAACCTCCTTCCTGGGCAGTCTGGTCGGCAGCGTGATGAAGGGGGACAATATCGGGGTCGGAGTCTCGGTCGGCATCAACCAGATTACCCATACGACCACCGCGGTGATCGGCAGCCTGACGGATGAGCCGGGCACCGACGGAACATCGATTATCGCGGCGGGTGAAATCAGTGTTACCTCGAATACCGGCGGCAAGATCGGTTCTTTTGTGATCGCGGCGGGAAAGATGGCTGAGGGCGGCAAGGAGCCTACCAAGGAAAAAGAAAAGGATACGACGGAGGTCACGAAAAAGGCTGACGAGGCGGCCGAAAAGCGGAAGGCCGAGGCCAACGACAAAGGCAAACAGGGCAAGTTCGGGCTGGGGATTTCGGGCGATGTTTCGATTCAGGATGTTACGGATTATACTTGGGCCTTCATCAACGATGACGGGACCTTCGAGGGGGATGCGATTTCCGTATCGGCCGAGAGTCAGACCGATATGCTGGCCGCCGCCGGGGCGGTGCTGATTTCCACCAAGGAGAAAAGTCTGGGGATCGCCGGTTCCTATAGCCAGACGACGCTGACCGGCGAGACCGTGGCGTATATTCACAGCGCTTCACTGGAGGCCGACAGCCTGAATCTGTATGCCCACCGCAGCGGCCAGTTGTACTCTTTCTCCGCCGGCGGCAGCGGTGCTCCCAAAAAAGGCGGGATGGCCGTGGCCGGTTCCGTTTCCATTAATGAAGTCAGCCACACTACGAAAACCTCGCTGGATGGGGTGGGGGCCACGATCAGCGGCAATGTGAATATGACTTCCCTCGATGATTCGGAGATCTTCGTGATAGCCGGGGCGGTGGCGTTCGGCGGCAAGGCGGGCATCGGGGCGGCGGTTTCCCTGAATGACATTGCCAACAATACCCTGGCGACTGTGGCTGATTCCGAGATGTGGTGCAGCGGCGGGCTGACGCTTTCGGCGACCAATGACAACGACATCCAGTCGATAGCCGGTGCGGCCGGCATTTCGACCAACAATATCGGGGCGGCGGGCACGGTGGCCGTCAATGAGATTGACAATACGACGGAGGCCTCCCTTTCCAATAGCCAGGTCCCCACGGATACCTCGGCTGCGATTGGTTCCCTGCTGGTACAGGCCCTGGATGACTCGCATATTTACTCGATTGCCGGGGCGATAGCGGGGGGCAAGAGCGCGGGGATCGGGGCGGCAGTGGCCTACAATGAGATCGGCAACGAAACCTATGCCTACGCCGACGATACGGACATAATGGCGGACGGCTCTCTGGCATTTACATCCGACTCGACGGCCGGGATCGACTGCATCGCCATCGGGGCGGCTGGCGGAATGAGTCTGGGACTGGCTGGATCGGTATCCCTTAACTACATCGAAAACACCATCGAAGCCTCCCTGCGCAGCGGCTGCGAGGTCAGTTCCGAGAGCGGTGGCGTTAGTCTGGCCGCGACGGATCAGTCTTCCATTACGGCCGATGGCGGCGGGGCGGCGCTGGCGGTGGGTGTCAAGGGCCAAAAGACCGCCGGTGCTTTGGCGGTCGGCGTTTCCGTGGCGGATAATCAGATTCTCAATAGTACCACGGTCTATGGGGACGAGACGGTGATTCAAGCCGAGGGAAATATTTCCCTGACCGCCTCTTCCACGGCGACCATCGATGCCCTGTCTATCGGCGGGGCGGTGGCGGTGGCCGCTTCCGGGTCAGGCTCCGGTCTGGCCGGTTCGGGCGCGGGGGCGATCTCCCTGAATGAAATCAGCAATACCGTGGCGGCGTATCTCAAGAATGTCAGCACCATCACCAGCACCACCGGCATTCTGATGCTTTCCGCGACGGATAGTCCCACGATTTATGCCGACGCCATCGGGGGGGCATTGGCCGTCGGCGCCAGCGGGCAATCGACCGGCGCGGCCCTGGCGATTGGAGTTTCCATTTCCCGCAATATCATCAGCGATACGGCGGCAGCCTATATCGACAATTCCGCGCTGGCCAGTCCGGACAACACCCTGGATTTGACGGTGGGGGAGACATTTGTAACGGCTACATCCAGTGCAATCATTGATGTGCTCTCGGCTGCGGCGTCCGTATCGGTGGGGGGCGGCAGTTCCACCGGCGTGGCTCTGAGCGGCGGCGGGGCGGATTCCGGCAATGTCATTCTGACCAGTACCCTGGCCTACGTGAAGGGCTGCGACCTGGTCAGTAGCGGGGATGTCACTCTGGGGGCGGCCAATACCTCGACCATTACCGCCACAGTGGCGGCGGTAGCCGTCGCGGCCGGCGGCGGCGGGACCACGGGTGTCGGGGCCTCCATCGGAGCGGCGCTGGCAGCCAACCGGATCGGCTGGGATACTGATGGCAATCGCGTCCCGGCGAAGGTGCAGGCGTACCTGGAAAATTCCGATGTGGATGCGGCCGGGATCCTTAGCCTCAGCGCTTCCGCCGATGAAACCATCGACGCCTTGATCCTGGCCGGATCGGTGGCCATTTCCGCGGCGGGCACTACCGGGGTGGGACTGAGCGGCGCGGGTGCGGATGCGGAAAACAAAATAGCCACCGCGGTAAAGGCTTATATTGACGGCGACGGCACATCCGTCATTACCGCCGCTCAGATTGTCCTGGATGCGGAGGATACCTCCGAGATCACCGCGGATGTGGTGGGGGCATCTCTGGCCGGTTCGGTGGCTGGAGAGACGGCGGTTTCCCTTTCGATCGGGGTGTCGCTGGCGGAGAATATCATCGGCAATGAGGT
>JAKQBU010000170.1 GCA_029573975.1 Planctomycetota bacterium | reverse complement strand
CGAAGGGATTGTCGTGGGTGCCGGCCTGCCAGATGGAAACTTTTTCCGCACGCCAGGTCTGGACCGGGCCGACGGTGATCGCCTGGGTCGGAACACCGGTCACTACGCCGCCGCCGCTGGTGCGGGCGTTTTGCATCAGGGTTACCGGGTGCAGATCCACGATACGGGTGGAGAGCTGGCGGTATTCGGTTGGAGTGGGGGGCTGATCCTTATATTTACCTTCCCGTTTCAGCGGGTCGTTGAAGGCCCAGTGCTTGATCTCGCCCTGGCCGCCCTGTATCACGGCACAGCGAACACCTTCCCAGCTTTGGATATACGGTTGCAAATCCGCCTTGGGAAAATGAATATTCATTTCCGGCATTCGGAGAGGTTTTTGGATGCGGTTGAAGCACAACTCCCGGTCTGCCTTGGCAAACGAGAGGGGATGGTTCTCGTCGGCCTCCCGGTTGTTTACGAACCATTCATCCATTCCCCAGAAATGGGCGTTTTGCAGGTTTAGGCCCAGTTCGTTCACCAGCCGGGCCACCAGGGGCAACTGTTCCGTCGGCCCGATCGGCCCGCAGATCCCCACCGGATTGTCCGGGGTGGCCTGCTGCCAGGCGGTGATGTATTCGAGGGCCTCCGCCAGGTAGAAATCCTCCAGGGTGTCGTAGAATTTTACCCGGAAGCCTTCGCGTGAGAGGGCCAGCATATCCTTGGGGGTGAGCCGGGCGGCGTCGTTGAGAATTTCATCGTCGAGGGTGGTGTAATCCCACCAGGCGGGGGCGAGCATACTGATTTTTCGTGGCATTGTCAAAACTCCCTTCGTTCGTGAACCAGATCGCCTAATTCCTGTTTGAGGATGTTGTCATGCGGGTAGCCGTGCCCCAGATGCTGGCGGAACCCTTCGGCGTATTCGCAGGGGAACTTTTGGCCGCGGTTGCGGCCGAATTCCCTCATGGAGTGAACATATTCATCCATGCCGTGGTGGACCCGCAGCCAGTTCCGCTGGCTTTCGTGGCAGCAGAGCATTTTTTCCTTGGTATCGATGACGCCGGTGATATTGACCAGGGTCGAAGGCTCGATGATTTTTCCGAATTTGTCCTTGCCCTCCAGGGGGTCGGCGTAATACAGGTAGGGGACCGGCTCAAAGGGTTGCACGCCTTCAAACGGGATGTTCGGGATCCCGCAGGCGAAACAGGCGGTCTGGGCCAGTTGGCTGGCGATCTCGTGGTCGATCATGTAGTCGGAGGGGCTGAGGGTGAAGACCAGCGTCGGCTTCACCCGCCGCACCAGCTCGATGGCCTTCCGCAGCGAGGGTTTGTCATACATGATAAACACATCCTGGCATTCCAGGCAATGGTAGCTGCCGTTCAGCACTTTCGCTCCCTGAGTCGCTTCTGCCCGGCGGATGCGGCTGATTTCCTCGGCATTATATTCCACCGTGCCGCAATCGCCGGCAGTTGCCGTGGCGATATGGATCTCCCAGCCTTTTTGACGGAGGAGGGCCAGTGTTCCGGCACAGGTAAATTCCGCATCATCGGGATGGGCCATTAAACTTAATGCTATTTTTTTCATAATTTTCAATTCCTTTGCGGTTATGCCTAAACCAGTTTCGCCGCCACTTTCGATAACACCAGCCCTTCATTATCTGTAATCCGGCATGGTTTTGCAAATGGTTTTTAGCACTTTTGATGAGATTAAAATTATGGCTGCTATTCGTGATTGTATTAACTTAGGGCAAGAGGTAAAATATTCTCAAAAAGTACTGTCAGTAAAAAGAGTGGAAAGGATAGAATGATGAAAAACCATCGCGTGTCGCTTGGGAGTTTCATTTTTATTTTTGTTATGGTAACGGTGGCGGCAAAGGGTGCGGGGGAGGTGGGGCAAACGGGTGAGGAATTGCCGATTAAGCCGATGGCGGGGGAGGTGGGGTTTTTCCCGGCGGTGGTGCAGTTTTCGCCGCTGCCGGCGGAGCCGGGGTGGCAGGGGGAGAAGGAGCCGGTGAGTAAGGAGGTATGGCGGCAGACGGTGGATAATCTGCTGGGGCATGGTTTTACGGGGATCGAAAGCGTGCGGGGTGATTTGCCGAAGGCGGAAAATGGGGATCCGGAGGTTTACCCGGAAAATCCGGCGCGATATGTGGAGGACTATGCGCGGTCGCGGGGGATGATCCTGACGCATCACACGGGCGGGCTGGAGGGGTTCGGGCGGGAGGCGCCGCCGGCGCCGAGCGTGTATTCGCCGGAGTATGGCCAGGCGGTGCGGGAGCGGGTGGTGGCGGCGCTGGGGCCTCTGAAAGATATTCAGCGGCTGTATAATGTTTTTACGTATCAGGATGAGCCGTTTCACTGGGGGCCGAAGTCGTTTGGATATAGTGAGGAGGATCAGGCGGAGTTTCAGAAGCGGTATGGGTATGAGCTGCCGGCGGATCTGGAGTCGATTCGGAATGATCCGAAAAAGTGGCTGGAGGTGATTAACTTTCGCAGCGATAATTTTCCGGACGGGTGGCGGCAGGTATATAAGGCCATTAAGGAGGTGAATCCGAATTTTCTGGTGACGATGACGCATGACAGCCATAACACGTTCGGGGCGGG
>JAKQBU010000165.1 GCA_029573975.1 Planctomycetota bacterium | reverse complement strand
GTTGTATTTGACGATGGCCTTGCCTTCCGGGGTTTTTACCCCGCCCTTCGTGGCATTCGTCCGGTTCGCTTCCAATTGTTTTTGAGATACCGTCATTGTAAGCCTCCTTGCTTATGATAGGTTTGTACCAGTGCCCTGATTGCTTCCTTGATATATTCCGGTAGTTCCGGCCAAACATTGATTACATTCTCAAGGACCGAGTCGATTTTTGAAGTTTTTGCGGGAAATGCACCGGATTCTGCACCGGCTGAATTTTTCATTTTTTGTAAGTCATTGTTAAATAAACTACTTACGTGTTCTGGTTCGAGTCCCCTTGGGGGTAGTGATTGTAAACCATTGCAAATTAATGGTTTATCAACTTTTTGCTAACTCTTGCAGTTATCAGGATTTCCATTTGCAGGATGGATTTTCTGCAATTTCTCGTGGGTGATTTCTTTCCCCTGCTATGCCGGATACTACGCCGGTTTCTGCGCCGCCCGTTCATCCTGTTCTTCGGGAAGCAGCTTTGGCCTCACAGCTCCCCGCCGACAGCCGATTTCTACAAGGCTTGAAACACCCTGTGGCGCAGGGTTTGTCTGGCACGGAAGCAGCGGACGCGGGCCTGGAGAATGCCGCATTGCTGCCGGCGGGCGATATCAGCGTAACTCATGCGACGAAAGCAGCGCATATCGATCAGGTCCCGCTGGTTTTGCTGCAAAGTGCCCAGGGCGTATTGCAGCTTATGGATGGCTTCCTGGTGCATCAGAAGCTGGAGGGCATCCGGACGGTGTACCTGGGGTTCCAGCCAGCCGTCGCCCAGCTCGGAAATGGATACCGTTACATGGGCATTTCGCCGGCGAAAATGCTGCTGGAGCTTGCTCCAGGCGACCCGGTAGAGCCAGGGCCAGAAGCTCTCCGCCCTTTCCAGCCGCTTGATCTGCCCCAGCATCGTCAGCAGCGTCTCCTGGGTCAGGTCCTCCGCCAGCTCCGGCTGCAGCGCGGTACGCAGGAAAAACGCCATCATCCGCGGCTGAGCGGCCACCGCCAGCTTATTGACGCTGTACCGGCAGCCCCGCCGGGCCTCTTGTACCAGTTCCGAAAAATCACGATCCTGCTTTACCATACCGCCTCTGGTTTCCTTACCCAACTCTACCACAAATTCCCCGGGCCGGGTGTAAATAGTTTGTAAAATCCGATAGCTGTTGAAACAGAGTTTATATGCTCGTTTTTCAAAACGGTTGAAATATTTCCTCCAGCTTTGTGAGTGTGGATTGTTCCGTATTGGGGGGAATAATACTAGGTTTGATTAACAGCAAGATGGTAGAATCCGGTGAGTCTTTCTCCTGTAAATATTGCCCCATAAAACCGGGCGGGGTCAGGGCGAGAAGGATTTGGCCGGATTCCATTTCGGTTTCCAGGGTGACGGTCTGGGGCGGCGAATCATCTGTCCGAATCTCACTTGCCTCGAAAGACAAATTCACTCGATTCGTATCTTCCAGCACTATGGGCAATGCTTTTAAAGAAAATCCCGGTCTTTTTTCCCGTCCGGCAAAGCTTATTTCCGCTTCCTCGCCGGAAAATACGGTGAAATGAGGGCCTTCCAAGAAACCGCTTTTTTTGTGAGCTTTCGTCAACTGCGTCAAATGTTCCATATCCTGATCGGAAATAATGAGGTGCGGCGGATTTTCTTGGGTTATTTCTTTCTCCTGCAAGAAATTCTGTACTTGTTTTTTATCGATAATAGACAGAATGCGGCATTCAAAGGAAACTTGCGGCCCATTGGATGTACCTCCTCTTGAACGTCTCTCCGCCGATGCCTTTCGCGCCAAAAAATCCGCTTTTATATCGTCTGGAAGTGATACCGCCATATCATTCGGATCATTTATGTTGGTGAGGTTTTCGATTTGCATCTCTACCTCGGATTTCATGCCGGGGAGAAGGCAGATATTGTTGAAATGAACGGCGGAATTGAATTCTTCGCGGGTTCGGCCGGTGATGCCTGCCAGTTCTTCTACCGGGAAATCGAAGCGGAGATATATTTCTCCCACTGTGTTGCCTTTCGGATAATACTCGAGATCAATCTGTGGGTGGTTATTGCCCTTTTTGTCAACGGCACAAAAATTTTCAAGGTCCAGGCTGGGGATATATCCGCCCATTTTAATCGAAAAGGTACCGGGTATCTTCTCGCCGGAACCGGATATGGCGGAGATATGAAATCGCTGGATCGGGACATCGCCATATTTTCCTTTTTCCGGGAATAATCGTTTATAATCCAGTGGAATCGTTTCCATTGGTTGCCAGGGGCCCATGTGCCGGACCTGAATATACAAATTCACAAATTGCCGCTCCACCCCCAGGGCCGCCAGCCAGAGATTCGTTTTGCCCACTTGCCATCTCGATTTGGTTGCCCGTTGTTTATCCCCTTCATAATAATATGTATAAATCCGGTCATCCGGATCAGACGGGGTAATCCGCAGGGCAATAACCTTTCCTAGACCATCGACCTCAGCCTCATAAACGTTGGGGATCTGGATTTGCTCGCCGCTGGGGCTGAACCATTCGAGTTTTCCGTCGGTCCAGTGCGAATAGCCGAACAGTTCGACGGTAACGCCATTGGGCAGTTGAGCGGTTGGATTTTGGGATGATTGCTTTAGCATTTCCTGCTGAGGCTGGTCATGTTGTTGTCGGAGGATAGCTAGTAAACGCAGTTCATTCTGACGACGGTCGAGTTGTTTTTGGTAATTCTCCAATAATTTGCGATCCCATTTTACAGCAGGATGATCTTCTGATCTTTCTAGTAAAAGTTCTGAAATTTTTGTTTCAAGTTCAGCTATTTTCTCTTTTAACTGCCTGACTATCTGGTCTTGATCAAACTGGAAATTAAGATCGGATGCGTCGGCGGCATTGGGCTGGGGTTCGGTCAGGGGGCGGAGGAGTTCGGTTTGGGGTTCGGGGTTGATTTTGTTCCAGATTTTGATCGATTCCGCACCCTTCACGGTGAAATGCTGATAGATTTTTTCATCGGGGCGCAGTTCCAGTTCGGCAGTGGTTCCATATTCCGCCAGAGCGACTTTACCATCCTCGCAGCGGGTTTCGTCGCGGTGGCCGTTGCTGTAGAGGACGACGATCCGGCCGTCCGGGAAAATGGCCATCTGCTCATCATCACCACCGGGATTATCGAAAAACCAGGTACCCACCATCACCAGGGGAACGGCAGAGGTTTTGGTTTCCTGTGCAGTGGATTCGGGTTTACTCATCATGGTTTCCATCATCTTTAAATATTCAGCCATAGGGCTTGGACGCTTTGCTGCTTGTGGGTCTTTATCCGTTTTTCCAATCTCGATTTGTACCTTGGTTTTTTGGCCGGGTTGGAGGGAGACGTTTTGGAAGGTCAGATAAGTGAAACGGCGGTATTTGATGATAATGTTCTGGATATTGTCAGCGGGCTGGTCGGTATCGAAAGCCTTGCTGAGCAGTCCGGGTCCATCTAAATGATTGTCTCCTGTAAATAGATAGGGTCGGGTCTTCACCAGCTCGCCCGATTTCAAACGGCAGAAAAGTTCGTATTCCATATCCCGGGCGGCCGTAACTGTATGAAAGCGGGTTCTGGTTTGAGGACTATTCTTTATTTCTTCCGCCCCGTTTACAATGATGACAGCTTTTTCATCGGGATTCTGCGATTGGTTATTGATAATCATGGGATAATAACGGGAAGCTCCGCCCGGTTGATACTGGCCGACGGCTGTCAACCAGGGACCGCCGGCAACCCCCACCACGACATTGCTGAGGTCGAAGTTCCGGGTTTCGGGGATATTTTCATCGGCCAATATATAGGCCAGGGCGGTGCCGTCATCGGCTATGACGGACTGCGCCCCGATATTGCCCTTCGGGATGAAGATCTGCCAGCTTTGGTCCGGATCGGCCGGGCTGAATTGAAATAGAAGGGCACGCAAGACATTTTGTAAATCTTCGAACCGATAAGCCCGGTACTCTGGTGCAGCTATGGCCGTGCCATCGGGCCGCCACCATTGCTTGCCTTCCCTGGGACTTTCACAGACACCGATGAGTTCGACGGTGACACCGTTGGGGAGGGTGGCGGAGAAAGGTGACGGGGCGGTACTCTCTTGAGGTGTAAGTTCGTAATTTATTACCTTTTCCTTTTCTGAACCAAACAGTTTGGTAGTAAAACCTTTTTGCTGGGATTGGTAGCCAGCGGCCTCAGCCATGGTGTCATGTTCTTCGTACCAGGTTTTATATTCATAATAGCCGTTGGGATCGGTAAAGGAGAAGAATTTACCATCATTGTATTTCTCGTTATCGCCGACTTTGGCCCCGGCTATCGGCTGGCCGGTTTGGGCGTCCATGACGGTACCCTTGATAATAAATTCGGGCTCTTCGTAAGCGGCTTTGGCCATCGGCAGCAGGACGGCCGCCGCGATCAGGATGGCCAGCAGGCCTGCCAAGCCAAGTCGGGCAGATTTGGGGTAGGGGCGGGAGAGGATGTGCTTGATGCGGGCGGCGAGCGTGGATTTAGATTCGACCACGCCGATCAGCCGCAGGCTCAGCGCGGGCCGCGTGAACGACAGCCGCGAGACGTCGATGAGCGTTTCGGGGTATTCACCGGCCTGCTCACCGAGGGCGACCAGCACCATCTCATCGACGGCCTGTTCGCGCAGCCGGCGGATGAGGGCATTGGCCAGCCACAGCAGCGGATGGTAAAAGTAGGCAATCTGCAGCAGCGTCTGAATCAGGCTGACCCACAGGTCGCCGCGTTTGATATGGGCCAGTTCGTGCAGGAAGATGGCCCGGAGCCGCCCGGCTGGCAGCTTACCGGGCAGGTCCTGGGGCAGCAGGATCACGGGACGGAGCAGGCCGCAGACGGACGGGCTGGCGGCATTGGGAGAGAGCTTCAGGGCCGCCGCTGGTTTCAGGCCCATCCGCTCGCGGCATTCGTCGAGCAGGCCGGCAAGCTCATCCCCAGCCGGCTGGGACTGGGCAATCAGTCCCCTGACGAAGAAGAACCGCTGGAGCAGCAGCAGTACCATCGCCGCCGCCACCGCCAGCCAGACAATGAACACTACCGCCTGCCAGGATAGGGAAATCGCCAGGGGAGCGGCAGCGGCGGCTGGGATGGCGGCAG
>JAKQBU010000154.1 GCA_029573975.1 Planctomycetota bacterium | reverse complement strand
CCGAGATCAATTTGATCGAGAATAGTACCTATTTTCACTTGTATAACCTCCAAATCTTTTATTATTTCTCACTGATCCAATCATCCGCCAGCAATTCCGCCTGTTTCAAAACGTTTTCCGTGGCTAGCAGTTCCAGATCGGGCGGATAGCCGTATTGCCGCAGCAGGCGTTTGACGATTACTTTCAGCTTGGCCCGCACGCTCTCCTTGATCGTCCAGTCGATGGAGGTATTGTCCTTCACCCGCTGGACCAGCACCCGCGCCAGATCATGTAACTTTTGATCTCCCATCACTTCTCTGGCACTTTCATTATTCGCCAGGGCATCATAAAACGCCAGTTCATTATCGGTAAGTTTCAGGTCTCTGCCCCGCTTGTCTGATTCCCGGATGTCTTTGGCCAGCTTAATCAGTTCTTCGATAATCTGGGCGGTGGTCAACAGGTTCATCTGATATTTCCGGATGGCATTTTCCAGCATCTCCGAAAGTTTGCGGCTCTGGATCAGGTTCTTTTTCGTCCGCACCTTGATCTCATCGTTCAGCAGTTTCTTCAGCAGTTCCAGGGCCAGATTCTTCCGCTCCATCCCCTGCACTTCCGCCAGAAACTCATCCGACAGAATGGAAATATCCGGCTTCTTGATCCCCGCCGCATCAAAGACATCAATAATTCCCTCCGACACCACCGCCTGATCGACAATCTGGCGGATGGCCGTCTCAATCTGGGCATCGGATTTGCCAGAACCGGCCGGCTCAAACTTTGTCAGCCGGGCCTTCACCGCCTGAAAGAATCCCACATCGTCCTTGATCGCCAGCGCCTGCGGATGCGGTACGGACAGGGCAAAGGCTTTCGACAGGGCGATTACTTCACGGGTGAAGCGGTCCTTGCCGTCCTCCAGATTCAGGATATACTCCTGAGTTTCCAGTATGATCGTCAATTTGTTCTGCGTATTAGCGGTGAAAAACTGCTTATAATCGAACCGGTCAAACATCTGGCAGACAATCTCGTATTTCTCCAGCATCACGGCCACCGCCTCCTCCTGATCGAGGGTGGGGGAGCCTTTGCCGCCGCTCTGGGTATAGACCGAAAGGGCTGATTTCAGGTCGGAGGCGATCCCGATATAATCCACAATCAGGCCGCCCGGCTTATCCCGGAATATCCGGTTCACCCGCGCAATCGCCTGCATCAGGTTATGCCCCCGCATGGGTTTATCCACATACATCGTATGCAGGCACGGCACATCAAAGCCCGTCAGCCACATATCGCAGACGATCACGATCTTTAGGGGATCATCCGGGTCTTTGAAATGCTCGGCAATCTCCTTGCGGTTCTCCTTGGTGGTGCTGTGCATCTGCCAATCCTGCGGATCGCTGGACGTGGAAGTCATCACCACCTTGATTACTCCCTTTTTCCGGTCCGGGTTATGCCAGTGCGGGCGGAGACTGGTAATCTGCCGGTACATCTCCACCGCAATCCTCCGGCTCATGCAGACGATCATCGCTTTACCTTCAAAAACCTCCTGCCGTTTCTCGAAATGATCGACCATATCCGCCGCCACCACCTCCAGCCGCTTGGGGTGCCCGACAATCGCCTCCAGTTGCGTCCATTTCGCCTTGGCCTTCTCCGAAGCGGTGCTTTCCTCCCCTTCCGTAATGGCCTCCACCTCCTCGTCCAGCTTTTCCTTCTCCTCCGGCTTCAAATGCACCTGGGCCAGCCGGGACTCATAATAAATCCGGACCGTGGACTTATCGTCAATCGACTGCTCAATATCGTAAATGTCGATGTAATGGCCGAACACCGCCGGCGTCGAGGCGTCTTCCTTCTCGATGGGCGTGGCGGTGAAGCCGATAAAGCTGGCATTCGGCAGGGCATCCCGCAAATACTTGGCCATCCCGTAGGTGGTCCGCATCCCGCCGTTCTTATCCTCCACCATCCGGGCCTTGAACCCGTAATGGCTGCGGTGGGCCTCGTCGGCGA
>JAKQBU010000147.1 GCA_029573975.1 Planctomycetota bacterium | reverse complement strand
AAGCACAGGAACGGGTATTTTACTGGCGGGTAATATACCTACCGGGTAAAATATTCGTTCCCTGTTTATCCAGGAGTATCAAGATGAAAAAAGGATTATTCAAATCGTTATGGACAAGATTTTTTTGTGGTTCCATATTATTTTTACCTTTACTGCTTTCCGCGGAGGTTCAAGGGGAGGCGGTAACCGCAATTCGACTGGTACTACCCATCCAGCCGGACCCGGTGGTTACAAAGATCGCCGGGGTGTTCACGCGCCAGGTGCAGAGCCGCTGCGGGGCGACGGTCCTCACGGAGGGAACTGCACCGCTGACGATGGAATGGGTTATTGAAGCTGGGATCGGGGCGGAAGGATTTCAGATCAGCGACGTCAGCAGCGGGGTTATCCGCATCCGCGGCAACGACAAGCGGGGGCTGCTCTATGGGGTGGGTAAATTCCTGCACACGTCTTCCTATGGCAGTGCGGGTTTTACCGCCGGTTCCTGGCGCGGTACCTCCATACCGGCCTCCCCGGTCCGGGGTATCTACCTGGCCACTCACTTTTATAATTTTTATCATGTGGCTCCGGTGGAAGAGGTGACAAACTATATAGAGGACCTGTCGCTATGGGGCGCGAACAGTTTTCTGGTCTGGTTTGGGCGGGAAGAGTACACCAGCATTGAGAATCCGGCGGCCCAGGCGCAGTTGGCGCGGCTGCGGGCACTATTGCAGATTGTGAAGGACCTGGGGCTGAACGCCAGTATGGGCTGCATCTGCAACGACGGCTACAAAGATAGTCCGGTGGAACTCCGCGCCGATAGCAGCACCGTGGATCATGAGCATTATCATACCCTCAACGGTCCCCGCATTTACAATGTCGGATACGAGCTTTGTCCCAGCAAACCGGGCGTGCCGGAAATGGAGATAGGGTATGTCCAGGAGATGATCGATGCCTTCCAGAGTGTGGGCTTGGACTACTGGTTCTTCGCACCGTATGACAACGGCGGCTGCACCTGCGCCCAATGTGCCCCCTGGGGCAGCAATGGGTATCTGCGGATGGCGGAATTGCTGGTAGGGGCTTACCGCAGCGCGAATCCGCAGGGAAAGGTGATTATGTCCACCTGGTACTTCGACCGATGGGGCATCGGCGAATGGGACGGAATCACCGCCCAGTTCAACGCGGAGAAGCCAGATTGGGTGGACTACATCATGATTGACAACTTCGAGGACTATCCTGCTTACCCGCTGGAACACGGCGTGCCGGGCGGTTTGCCCGCCTTGAACTTCCCCGACATCAGTATGTGGGGGCAGGACCCGTGGGGCGGCTACGGCGCCAATCCGATGCCGGGGCGGCTCCAGCAGCGGTGGGACCAGACCAAACATATCCTCTCCGGCGGTTTTCCCTATTCGGAGGGGATTTATGAAGACATCAACAAGGTCATCTGCTTGCAGCTTTACTGGGCGCCCGACAAGCCGACGATGGATACGGTGGGTGAGTATATCGCCTTTGAATTTTCACCGGCCGTGGTGGATGGCGTGAAGTCGGCTGTCGATATTTTTCAACAGAACCACTGGCGGAACCAGATCGGTGCCAGTGCGGTAACGGCGTATCAGTTGCTGGAAGAGGCCGAGGCGAATATGACGCCGCAGGCCCGCAGCGGGTGGCGCTGGCGGCTGTTCCGCATCCGGGCGGC